>DAOWFP010000101.1 GCA_030637895.1 Bacteroidota bacterium
TAATCTTCATATAATCTTGTATCATGTTTCTTGAAAATACGACAGGTAGATCCAGCGGACAAGGTTGGATCGAGGTCATCTGCGGATCGATGTTTTCGGGAAAAACCGAGGAACTGATCCGGCGTCTCAAAAGGGCCAGGATCGCCAAGCAACAGATAGAGATCTTTAAACCCCGCATTGAAGTGAGGTATTCGGTGGAAGAGGTGGTTTCACATGATGAGAATGCCATACACAGTACCCCTGTAGATTCATCTGCCAATATACTTCTTCTGGCCAGTGGAGTGGAGGTGGTGGGGATCGATGAGGCACAGTTTTTTGATGATGGCCTGGTCGAAGTTTGTAACCAGCTTGCCAATAGTGGCATAAGGGTTATTGTTGCAGGTTTGGACATGGATTACAAAGGTGTTCCCTTTGGACCTATACCAGATTTATTGGCCATTGCAGAATATGTAACCAAGGTACATGCCATCTGTGTCAGATGTGGCAGCCTGGCCAACTACACCCACCGCTTGTCGGAGGATGATAAACTGATTGTTCTGGGAGAGACTGATATTTATGAACCCCTTTGCAGGATCTGTTATGCGAAGGATAATTCGGGAAGATAACGCTTCATGAAACCTGATTGGACATTAGAAAAATTGGGTTCGCTCCTCAATGGAAAGGTACACGGAAAAAAAGATCTTCCTGTTACCAGTCTCTCCATTGACAGTCGAACCCTAACTCCTTCGGGCGACACACTTTTTGTGGCGCTGACCGGAGAACAACACGACGGACACAACTATATTGGTGAGCTTTACAAGCGTGGGATACGTGCGTTCCTGGTTTCCAGGCTTCCCGATTACAGAGTCTTTCCCGAAGCCGGATTCTGTCACATCGAAGATACTCTTTGTGGCCTGCAGGAGATCGCGTCTGCCAGGCGCCAGCTCTTTGATGGCGAGGTATTAGCCATTACTGGAAGCAATGGCAAGACGATTGTGAAGGAGTGGATCCACCAGTGCCTGGGCGATGCAATCCGAATCCACAGGAGTCCCAAAAGTTATAACAGCCAGGTAGGGGTTCCACTTTCACTATGGGGCCTTAAACCGGAGCATGAGCTGGCCGTGATTGAAGCCGGGCTATCCCGTCCGGGTGAAATGGAAAAATTACATCAACTAATTCAGCCTGAAATAGGGATCTTCACCCATCTTGGAACTGCTCACCAGGAGCATTTTGAAAGCGTGGAGGAGAAACTAAAAGAGAAACTGCTTTTGTTTCGGACTTGTAGAAAGGTGATATGCAGGGCAGATATCACAGTTGGGTCCAGACTGCTTCGCTCTTTTATGGAAGATCTTCAGGCTGAGATTGTGGATTGGAGTTTGGAAGGTGAGGCCAGGTACAAATACAGGGTAATAGTGAGAACACCATCACAAACCTCCGTGGAGATCACCATGCATGGAGATACACAGGAATTCATCTTGCCCTTTTCCGATGATGCCTCTGTGGAAAATGCCCTACATGTATTTACCTATTGCGTGGAGAAGGGATTTCCCCTGGAGTTTGTGAAGGAACAGATAGAAAAGCTTGAACCGGTCTCCATGCGCCTGGAGATACTCAAAGGCATCATGGGCAGCACCTTGATCAATGATACCTATAATTCCGACACAGGAGGAGTTGTTGCAGCACTTGATTTGATGGGACAGCAAGATACCCGCACAGGAAGGGTAGTTATTCTCTCCGATTTGCTTCAAAGCGGGATGGAGGACCGGGCGCTTTATTCCGAGATTGCTGCGCTTCTCAAGCGCAAAGAAGTAGATATGTTTATTGGAATCGGTCCTGCATTGTCGGAGCACAGGGCGCTTTTTCCAATTTCATCCCTTTTCTACCGCGACACTGAAGCCTTCCTGAGAAGAATGGACAGAACTCTGTTTCATGAGAAAATTATTCTTATCAAGGGATCCCGGCTTTTTGGTTTTGAACGAATTGCCCAGGAACTGCAACTTAAGACTCACCAGACAAGGCTTGAAACAGATCTGAATGCCATGGTGTACAATCTGAATCATTTCAGATCGCTGCTGAATGATGGGGTGCTTACCATGGCGATGGTAAAGGCTTTGTCTTACGGAAGCGGGAATATTGAGATTGCAAAACTACTGCAATATCACCAGGTGGATTACCTGGCAGTTGCTTTTATTGATGAAGGTGTAGAGTTGAGGAAGGCCGGGATACACCTGCCCATAATGGTATTGAATCCCGATCCCTCGGGGTTTGGCCCCATGCTTGATTACAATCTAGAGCCTGAAATCTACAATCTGAGAGGTGCGGAGGCTCTTCAAAAATTGCTACAACGCCGGGGAATTAACGGTTCTCCTGTCCATATAAAGCTGGATACCGGTATGCACCGTCTGGGTTTTGGTGAATCGGACCTGAAGAAACTTATTCCCTGGCTTCAGGAACCCGGGATCAGAGTGGCATCGGTATTCAGTCACCTGGCAGCCTCCGGTGATCCCGAACATGACCAGTTTACCCGGGAACAGATTCGGCAGTTCGACAATATGAGTTCCCAGCTATCAAAAGCGTTTGGGAACACATTCCGGAAGCATATTCTGAACTCTTCAGGTATCGAACGCTTCCCGGATGCACAGTACGATATGGTCAGACTGGGAATCGGTTTGCATGGAATTGGTGAGGATGTTTCGCTGAAAGTGGTTAGCTCCTTTCTTACAACCATTTCGCAGGTCAGCTCTGTTGATGCCGGTGAAACAGTGGGGTATTTGCGAAGCGGATACACAAAACAGCCTAGCATCATCGCTACTATTCCGGTTGGATACGCAGATGGATTTCACAGGAGCCTGGGTAATGGTGCCGGAAAGGTGTACGTGAATGGTCAGGAGGCCCCGACCATTGGAGAGATCTGCATGGATATGGCGATGATTGACGTAAGCGGGCTGGATGTGGCTGAAGGCGATGTGGTGGAGCTGTTCGGAAAGCAACAGTCTGTTGCTGAGCTGGCCAGGCAGGCCGGTACCATTCCATACGAGATACTGACCTCCGTACCAGAGCGGGTGAAAAGAGTATATCTACAGGAGTAAGATGAAGGATGGCCCTGGTTAATCTTCAGCCAGACTGAGCTTGTTGTTCCCCGTCTTCTTTGTGGAATTTCTCGTAGGAGTGCTTCCAGCGCCGGTGAGACCACAACCAGTAGGCAGGCTCTTCTCTGATCATATTTTCAAGAATAGCCACATGACGGTTTGTGATTTCATAGGGCTTAAGGCTTTCGGGGCTTTCGCAGATCAGTTCGGCCTCCATTTCATACCGGCCTCTTTTCAATTTCCTGATCTTCAAAAATACAACAGCAGCATCCAGTTTCCTGGCCAGCTTTTCTGTTCCAAGAAACATGGGAGTTTGCTGATCCATAAATTTGGTCCAGTAATGGATCTGATGATACATGGGACGCTGATCGCCCAGGAAAAGGGTTAGAACCGGAGTGTTGCTTTGGTGATATCCAATCAGTTTTCTGGCAATCTTTTCCATGGGAAACGTTATCACCCCGTATGTATTTCTGTTCTTCTGAACCATCCTGTCGAAATACCTGTTTCGAAGGGGTTTGTAGATGGCAGCAACGGGGTAGTCGATGGCCAGGCCAAGAGAAGACAGGTACTCCCAGTTTCCATAATGCCCCAGTACGGCCATCACCATTTTTCCTTTACCATAAAGCCCATTCAACAATTCAGGATTTTTAATGGTGAACCTTTCCAGTGCCTTCGATTCAGAATAAAAAGGGTATACAGCCGATTCCAGGATCAAATCACTTAGGTGATGGAAGAATTTCCTGGAGATGCTCTTAATTTCGGATTTCTCGTATTCGGGAAAGGAATTTTTAAGGTTGGTATTTACCACTTTTTTCCTGTAGCCCACCACATGGTACATGAGCAGGTAGAGCAGATCTGAAAGCAGATAAAGGATACGTTCGGGCAAGAGATGGAGTAGCCATACGAAGCTGTAGGTAAAGATATAAGCTATAAACTTCATATTTTAGCCAAGCTCACTGATGCGTTCCAGTTTGGGCAGGTCCAGGATCCTTATCTTTCGACCGTCGATGGAAATCACTCCCTCCTGTGCAAAGGTGGAGAGTGTTCGGATGGCATTGGAAGTGGTCATGTTGGACAGATTGGCCACATCTTCCCGGGAGAGGTATATCTTGATGGTCTTATTGTCATCCTCATACCCATAAGTATCCTTAAGAAAGATCAATGATTCAGCGAGTCGTCCCCTGATATGTTTTTGAGTGAGCGTTACAGTACGGTCATGTGAGAAACCAAGCTCAGATGCAAAAGACTGGATCACACTCATACTCAGTTCAGCATTGTTTCGCATTACCCTGAAAACACTCTCTTTGTCGACGATGCACGATACACAATCTTCAATGGCTACAGCAGTGGCTGTATGATTCTCCTCAGCGAACAAGGCCCGGTATCCAATGAAACCAACCGGTTTTGCCATTCTGACAATCTGTTCTCTGCCTCCTACTCCCTCTTTAAAAATCTTTACCTTGCCCTCGGCCAGAATCATCAAGCCCATGGGTTTATCCCCTTCTTTGAAAATGATCTCACCCTTCTTGTAGAAGGCGCAGGTATAATTTTGCTTTAGGAATTCTTTTTCTTTGAGAGTAAGTACCGTAAATACAGATTTCGGATTATCTATACAATCATCTGCATTAAAGTTCCTTTCCTGCATTGTAATATTCTGGTTTGGTCTTCTTATGTTGAACAACAGACAAAATTAGAAAAATTTATCGATTTCCCGTTAATATTTGGCCACCAGAGGTAGGCGCCTCCCAATCCCGAAAGCTTTGGATGAGATTCGCAGGATGGGTGGGGTCTGGTACCGTTTGTATTCATTCCGATTAACCAGACTGATAATCCTGCTGACCAGTTTGGATTCAAACCCCATCTCTTCAAGCTTTGCTGCCGGGAGTTGTCTTTCAATATAAGCCTCCAGAATCTGGTCCAGTATTTCATAAGGGGGCAGTGAGTCACTATCTTTCTGGTCGGGTCTCAATTCAGCCGAGGGGGCTTTGGAAATGATATTTACCGGGATCACCTCTTGCTCCTGGTTCAGGTATTCTGCCAACAGGTAGACATCGGTCTTATAAACATCCCCCAGCACGGAGAGTCCGCCGCTCATATCCCCGTAGAGGGTGCCGTATCCTACAGCCGTCTCACTTTTGTTGCTGGTGTTCAGAAGGATATTCCCGAACTTATTGGAGAGGGCCATTAGAAGCGTAGCCCTGACCCGGGCCTGAATATTCTCTTCAGCAATGTCTTCCGGAAGCTCTTTAAAAAGCGGTTGAAGCGTCTCCCGAAACTGCATAAAGAGTTTTTCAATGGAGAAGATATTGTATTTGACTCCCAGGTTCCGGGCCATCTGAACCGAATCGTTTACACTGTGATCAGACGAGTACTGGGAGGGAAGCAAGAGTACATGAAGATTCTCTGGCCCCAGTGCTTTGGCCGCCAATGCCAGTGTTACTGCTGAGTCGATTCCCCCTGAAAGTCCCAGTGTGGCTGTACGGAAGCCCAGTTTCCCGAAATAGTCCTTGATGCCACAAATCAAGGCATCGGCCATGGTTCCAATCCGGCCCGGAATTTCCCCCAGTGAAAGAGGAGGCTCAGATGCAGTCAGTTGGTCCAGGTCGGAAATCAGAATATCTTCCCGGAAGTAGGGGAGTTTATCTGCTATATGTCCTGAAGGGTGAATGGCCATGGAACCGCCCTCGAAGATAAGTTCCGTTTGTGCACCCACCTGGTTACAGTAGAATAGCGGAAGTTTGTACCTGGCAGCCTTTCCAGTGAAGATCGATTGTTTAATCTCCATTTTCCTGTGCGAAAAGGGTGATGCTGCCATGTTGATAATCACGTCTGGTTTAAAGGCCGACAACTCTTCCAGGGGATTGGTGGTATAAAGCCTGCTGCGTGAAAACTCATTTTCGAAAGGTTGTTCATCCCAGAGGTCCTCGCAAATTGTTATAGCCAGTTTCCTGTTTTTGAATCGGAGAATAGAAAAATCACGATTGGGTTCAAAATAGCGGTATTCATCAAAAATGTCATAGGTGGGAAGCAGGGATTTACGAAAGACTTGCTGAACCTTCCCATCATAGAGGAAGAAGGCTGAATTGAAGAGCA
>DAOWFP010000204.1 GCA_030637895.1 Bacteroidota bacterium
ACAAAATAAATTGGTGAGGCCCATATACCAGATCCGCAATATGTAATAAGTGTGGACTTTTCATTCATCTTCAGGTCATTAAACAATAGTTGAAGCTCATCCAGACTTTTCAATAAATAGCCATTGTCTTCATTGATGATAGTATTGAATGGGATATTTTGAGCTCCTTCTATGTGTCCACGTCGGGTTGAATTGTGATCCTGAGCAGTTCCTGCGTATTGTTTGACAGGTCTTGCATCCACAATATGCACTTCATTATTTGAAAGATTAGACAACAGCCAGTCACCGGTTACGACCAGGTCCTTATTGGGATGTATATCAAGATTCCCATGCCCATACACTATTTGAAGCTTAGACAGTGGTTGATTTTCCATTGACCAGGCTTCTTGACCGCCGTTGAGAAGAGAGATATTATTGTCCAACCCGGCATAGTCCAATGTAAAAAAGAGGCGAGTCGCCATTGGCAAAGAATTCCTGTCACTATAGCTTATTACAATTCTTGAGTTATTATTGATACCCCAGGTCCTCAATGTCTGCTCTAATGCCTGATCGTCTGGTAGCTCATGCCGCAATCCTGATTGATTGTTTACCATGAAATCCTTGCTTGAAATCAACCTGGCGCCGGGTATATGACCTTCCTCGAACTCAGCTATTTTTCCGTAATGAAGGATCACCATCCTATCATCTCCCAAATTTTCACTTAACCATTTAGCAGATACTAACAATTCAGCTTTGTTAGAATTGTTTTGAGAATGGACAGCAAGGCATCCGCAAAGCAATAAACTGAACACTATAAGAATACATCTGTAATTTTTCATGATGATCTCATTTAGTTATACTACTAATAGGTTTGTTCGCGATAAGGATCATTTGCCGGTAATCTTATAAAGGAATTCGCTGGTGCGCATAATGATGGCACCACCGGTCACCCCTGGTGTGGCCCATATCTCCCCTTCTAAGGAATTCTGTGCAACAAAATCCATTTCCCGGCCGGATCTGATGACATAAGTGGTTCCCCTTTCGGAACTGAAATAGATATAACCATTCGCATACACGGGGGATGAGTGAAATTTACCTTTCATCTTTTTGGACCAGACAGTTTCTCCTGAAGAAGCTTCCAGACAATGCATTGTGCCCCTGGTATCCACCGTGTAGAGGAGATGATCCACAACCACGGGTGTTGAAAGTTGCAGGTTTGGAGTTTTAAGCCTCCACAAAACGTTGGTCTGTTCAATATCTCCAGTACCACGGGGATCAACCGCAATTAATTCAGAGTACCTTTTTCCTGAATCATTGGATTCGCCTGTATAGAAAAAGACCATTCCGTCCCCCTCTGTGGGCATGGCAATGGTGCTGTCCTCACCCTGAACGATCCGCCATACCTCACTCCCGGTCTCAGGATCATAGGCAATACACCCAGCCGATCCATTGCTGATCATCAAGTCTCTTCCATCCACATTCACAATGATGGGAGTGATATATGCCTTCTTGCCGATAAACCCAAGTTGATCATAGAGTTCCTTTGGTCTTTCCGTTCTCCAGAGGGTCTCCCCTGTTTTTTTGTCAAGAGCAACAATGTACTGAACGTCTGATCCCTCCATATGTACGATCAGTTTGTCTTTGTATATCAGAAGGGAGGATCCCGGACCCTGAATGTCCAGGCACTCCAAATCGTTCCGTTCCCAAACACTGTTTCCGCTTTCCGTATCCAGACAGGCGGTGCCGTACCTCCCAAAATTGATGTATACGAATCCACCTTCGATGGCAGGTGTGGGGGTGGCATAAGTGTTAACCGAATGTTTCCTGTAAAGGCTGTCGGGAGTGAACAGGTGGCGGTTATACAATATCTCCCCTGTACTGAAACTGATACATATTGCGTGTAGATTTTTACTGCCTTGCGTGGCGGTGGTCAGCCACACCTGGTCCCCGTAAACCACTGGTGAGGACCATCCATGTCCTTCAATTGTGGTTTTCCAGGCAATATGTGTGGAGTCGTTCCAGGTAAGAGGGAGGTCGGTTTCTTCGCTTATGCCGTTCAGGTCATTCCCCCTGAAATGGGTCCATAAAGCGACCGGAGATACTGAGCCTTTCATTGGCTTACCATGATCCTGTGCTGCTGCAGCAATTGTAACAAAGCATGTGCAAATGATCGCGAAAGAAGAAATTCGGACAGAAATCATATTTCAGTAATTTTATGATAGCACTCAAATATAAGTAAATAGAGACTTTTTGCCTTCAGCAAATACCTATATCCCTGGGCACTTCAGTCCAGTTTTATGATTGCATTGTAAGAGCTGTTTACCACTTCCTTCATTCTATCAAAATCAAGGGTCTCAATGGTATCTGATATCTTATGGTAATTGGGATTGCGAAGGAAAGAGGTATCACTAATCATGACTGCCTTGTATCCCAGTTCCCAGTAATTCCTTTGATCAGATCTGCCCGCCAGTCCATTACCATCGGGGAATACAATTTTCTCCACATTGATGCCCGATTTTTCACTCATCAGGCTGTACATGGTTTCACTAAATTCTTTACATTTTTCGATTCCCACAACAACTATATAATTACCGGTATCAGGATAAATTGCCGCCAGTTTGGGCACAGGGAAGGTCTGGGAGCCCGGTTCATCTGAGAAATAACCAATCATTTCGTAGCAGATCATTCCTACTACATCTACCCGGCCATCAAAGAGCGACTTTGCATGAATGTAGCTCCCCATCTCTTTTGTTGTGAAAAACGGAACTTCTTCCAGGCAGTAGGCCACGAAATCTATTCCATAATCCAGTTCAGGCTGATTCTCTGAAACCAATCTGGCTGTTTCAAGCAAGCCGGCCACTGCACTTGCATTGTCGTCCGCTCCCGGCTGGTCTCCAGCCACATCATAGTGAGCACCAACGATCAGCCGTCGCTTCTTCTTTTTCTGCCACGAGGCAATGATGTTCTTATATTCATTTCCTTCGGCCTCCCATTTTTGCTCAACACATTCAAAACCACATGAGACAAATTCATCTGAAATGTATTTGCTCACTTTTCCCAATGACTTCAAATTCAGGTAATTCCTGTACGGCCGGATGGAGGTCAGGAAATTTACATCCCTGTACAGCAAGTTTCTATTTGCTCTTCTCATAAGCAGTATGTATGCCGTAATATAGAGTAAATCCGTGAATCTTCCCCTACCCTATGACAAATGTAATGCCTTGCATTTCAGATATTGTAGCTGGTTTTCGGAATTAGGCACGAACTAAAATTATCGAAATTTTGATTTCATTAAACTATCGCGTAAATTTATTTATTCAGAAATCCTGCGATCGGAATTCCTAATACTTCTGACGCACATTCTCTAGGATTAAGTTTCGACCCTCTGTTTCTTTTTAGACCTATCTGAACACCTAACTTATTGACTATGAAACTAGCTATCATCAGTATCCTCCTGATTTTGATTGCTGGAGGAATGTATGCCCAACAAACAGTGACCGGAAAGGTCACTTCTGGTGAGGACAACAGTCCTCTTCCAGGAGCCAGCATTGTTCTCCTGGGAACAACTACCGGAGCCGTAACCGACGTGGACGGGAATTATTCCATTGAATTGCCCGACCAGACCGGTACGCTGAAATTCTCTTTCATCGGATTCCAGTCCACACAGGAAGCCGTAAACGGACGTACGACCATCAATGTCACCCTTTCGCCCTCCACTGAGGTGCTGGATGAAGTGGTGATCACAGCACTGGGTATCACCAGGGAAAAAAAGGCCCTGGGCTACTCGGTCACAGAGGTTTCCGGCGCTGATCTCAACCAGGCAAAGGAGTCTAACGTGATCAACCAGCTGGCCGGACGTGTGGCCGGTGTGGTCATCACACAGAGTACTTCGGGCCCGGGTAGCGGTTCCCGCGTTGTGATCCGGGGGAACAATTCGATAACCGGGAACAACCAGCCACTTTACGTGGTGGATGGTATCCCGATGGACAATTCCGGTTTTGGTTCTGCAGCTGGTTCCGGGACCGCCAATTATAAGAGGGTGGACTACGGGACAGGGATCTCCGATATTAACGCGGATGATATCGAGTCCGTCACCGTTCTGAAAGGTCCCAACGCCGCTGCATTATATGGTTCCCGTGCATCGAACGGGGTGATCCTGATAACCACCAAAAGCGGGAAACGGAAGTCGGGTGTCGGAGTGACCTTCAGCTCCAACATGATGGTCGAGACACCCTTGGTACTGCCCGAATACCAGGACGAGTACGGACAGGGTAAGGACGGGAACATCCCCAGTGACTATACCGAATTCATGGGCAGTACGGGAGGTTCCTGGGGCCCTGTTCTGGATGGCTCCAACCAGTTCTATTTCACAGCTGAGGATGACCTTCGGCCCTACAGTCCACAGCCCGATAATGTGAAGGATTTCTTCAGAAGTGGTTCCAACTTCGTAAATACACTGGCATTTGAACACGGGAGTGAAAATGTAAGTACACGTTTCTCCTACACCAATACCAGGACCAATTCCATTCTGCCTAATTCCGACCTGAAGAGGCACAACTTCAACCTCAGGTCAGTCGCACATCTTTCCAAAAAGCTGACATTGGATGCCAAGTTCACTTACTTCAAGCAAGAAGCCAACCAGAGGCCTGCGCTTGGAACCGAAGGGACCATGGCATACGTCTACGATATGCCAAGGAATGTGGCGATAGCCGATCTTGAGGACTTTCAGAATGATGACCTGACAGTGAAAAGCTACCAGAACAACACCGGGAACCCATATTGGATTCTGAACCATGATGTAAACTCAGATATCCGTGACAGGGTGCTTGGTTTTGCTAAGTTGAATTATGAGTTCACTGATTACCTGCAGGCCTTTGTTCGTGTGGGTACAGACTGGACCACCCAGAACATTGAAACCATTGAACAATACGGACACTGGTTCTATAGTACCGGACGATTCAATTTCCGGAGCGAGATTACCCAGGAGACCAACGCCGACTTCCTCCTGATGTTCAACAAGGACTATGGTGATATTGGAGTTTCGGTTAATGCTGGTGGAAGTACCAGGTATAACATGCACCGGCACACCAATATCTCGGGCGAGGATTTCAAGATCCCCACCAAACCCACTGTGAGCGGGGCAAATATCATCAACACTCCTAACTACCTTCCTCCGAGAAAGAAAAACGTCCAGTCACTGTATGCGCAGGCCTCGTTATCCTTCAGAAGGGCCATCTTCCTGGATCTGACAGGTAGAAACGACTGGTCCTCCACACTTCCGGAAGACGAGTGGTCCTATTTTTATCCCTCAGCCAGTCTCTCCTTCCTGCTGAACGACATCTTCGGGATTGATAGCAATGTGCTGAACTATTCCAAGGTGCGCTTCAGCTGGGCAA
Organism: Bacteroidota bacterium; assembly: GCA_030637895.1. Taxonomy (GTDB): domain Bacteria; phylum Bacteroidota; class Bacteroidia; order Bacteroidales. Next base: position 5,376 of record DAOWFP010000204.1, read on the forward strand.
AGGTGGGTAACGATACCGATCCCTATCAGAATGATAATCCGTATAACCTGAGGGGGTCAACCTCAAGTTACCTGGGGCTAACCATTCTCACGAGGCCCAGCACTTATTATGAACCCATCAGGCCTGAGGAAGCTACCAGTGTGGAAGGAGGGCTCGAGCTGAGCATGCTGAACAACCGGCTGTATGCCGATTTCTCCATTTACAAAATCACTTCCAGGGATCTCATCATGACCATCCCGGTCCCCGCGGCCACCGGTTATTCATCCTTCCATACCAATGTGGGTGAGCTCACCAACACAGGCTTAGAGATCCTCATTGGAGGATACCCGGTAAGGAGAGATAATTTCTCCTGGGACATCTCACTGAACGTGGCCAAGAACAAGAATGAGCTTATAGAGCTAATTGAGGACCTGCAGACCTATCAATTCAGTACCACGAACGCAGGGAATGTGATTGTCCAGGCTACAGTGGGAGGCGAATATGGCGAGATCTGGGGTACCGAACACAAACAGACTCCCGGCGGGGACATAGTGGTGGATGCCACAGGTCGTCCGCAAGCTTCGGAGGAAAAAGTGCTGTTGGGAAACTACCAGCCAGACTGGACCGGCGGCCTCATGAATAGCCTGACCTGGAAAGGGATTACCCTGGGTGCGCTGATCGATTTCCGCATTGGTGGAGAAGTTTTCTCCGGGACCGATGCCGGTCTGGATGCTTCAGGTACTTCTGTCAGGACCCTTGACTATCGTGACGGCATCACCGTGGACGGAATGGTGAATGAAGGTACCCCCGAGGAACCCAACTACCAGCCCAATACCCTGCAAATCACAGGACAGGACTACTGGGGAGCTGTGAGTGGGATCTCCTCCAATTATATCTATAGTCAGACCAACATCCGCCTCAGGGAACTAACCCTGGTGTACAGCCTGCCGAAGAGTGTTCTTGGAGATTCTTTCATCCAGGGGGTATCCTTCGGCCTGGTAGGTCGCAACCTTTTCTTCCTATACAAGGATATCGAGAATTTCGATCCCGAGTCGAGCTACAGTACCAGTAACTATGCACAGGGCATGCTCTGGTACAACCTGCCTACCACTCGGAGCTTTGGTTTCAATTTGAATATTTCGTTCTAATCCTATAATTCTGCATGATCATGAAATATTACAGCTATATCATATTCATATTCATAGCACTGGGAATGGCTTCCTGCACAAAGGATTTCCTTGAGATCAACACCGATCCAAATGCGATTACGCCGGAAGAAGCCAGTGCGCGTTACTTCATTACTGATCCACAGTACAGACTCTATGCGCCCGACAGGTATCCTTACTGGAGGGCACACCTGATCCACACCGACAGGTATGCTGGCTACTTTACCTTCGGACACAACGGATGCTGGTGGTCCGACGAACTGGGCTATTCCTATAGTTCGGGTTATACCGATGCCGCCTGGGGTTGGTTGAGCGGCTTTTTTGGAAGTATCGACAACTACCTTAGCCTCACCGAACCCGGCGGGGACTTCGAGAATGAACTTATGCATGCCACAGGGATGATCATTAAGGGTCTCTATTACCAGATGTATACCGATGTTTTCGGAGAGATCCCTTTCTCGGAAGCCGGTTCGGAAGGCATCGTGACCCCCAAGTATGACACCCAGATGGAGATTTATACGGGGATTATCGAGGACCTGGACGAGGCCATGTCAACCATTGGTGACAATGCAAAGACCGGTGAAGGTATCGATGACCTTGGTGAAAATGACCTCTATTTCGGTGGTGACCTGCAGATGTGGAAGAAACTGGCCAACTCCCTGAAACTCAGGATTGCTTTGAGGGCCTATGGGGCCGAAGGTGCCAGTTTTGCCGATGTAGCCATCACTGAAGCTCTGAACGCAGGACTTTTCCTGGAAGAAGGCGAGGATTGCGTCATGATAAAAGATGATGTGATCTCCCAGTGGTCAAGCTCTGCCTACGGGGATGTCTGGCACAATTTCGGGGGACAGGGTTCCAAGTGGCACGTAGGTCAGAACGTGATTGACAACCTGCGTAACAACAACGATCCCCGCCTGCCCTTCTATGCCGAGCCTGCCGATGGTGGTGTATTCGACCTGGTCAGGCCCGCAGAGGACCCGGGAAGATCTCAGTTCCCCAAGCATGTGGACTTCGTGGCCCAGGTGCTGACCGATGCCGGGGTACCTTATACTCGGACCGATCACGGAGACACGATCGTGACCATCGATATGCCAGAGGCAGCCTATTACGTGGGACAGCCCACAAGGATGGGAGGCGACATCTATTCCTACATCCGTCCAGAATTCTTCTCAAGACCGGCACCCGAGATCCCTGCCCAAAAGAATTCCGGCACCAATATGTGGGATGAAATTGTACTGACCACTGCTGAGGCTTACTTCCTCCAGGCCGAAGCTGCCCTGCTTGGATTTGGAGGGGATGCAGAGGCCCTGTACCAGTCAGGTATCCGCAATGCCATGAGCCTGTGGGGAGTTTCCGATGGTGACATAACAACCTTTATCGGTGCTGAAGACATGGCTTTACTAAATGGGACCCCGGAACAGAATATGGAGAAAGTCAGTATCCAGCGCTGGCTGGCATGCTATACAGACGGCTTCGAAGGCTGGGCCATTGTACGGAAATCTGGTTATCCGTCAGATCTCACACTAACCCTCACCGATCCCGAGATCTACGGGCTGGGTGATATCGACGGCCGCTATCCGGAAAGGTTACGTTACGGAAGCAGCGTCCAGACCCAGGATCCTGAGAACTATAGCATCGTGATTGGGCGACAGGGACTGGACCGCCAGGATACCAAACTCTGGTGGGCTAAGTAATATTCTGCTACTTCCGCATTAAGTAGTAGTCTTAAGGTTGAGAAAGGCGGGTTTTTAAATCTGCCTTTCTTTTTTAAGGTCAGCAACATGCGGATCTTCCTGATTGTTTACTTGACAAAAACTGCCTCTTCAAAAGCCTCCCAATGCTCCTCTGTCATCCTTCCCGGTGTAAACAGGCATATCCCGGCTGCTCCATTATCCAGAGATTCACGAATGGCGTCCTTCAGTTCCCCAGGAACCAGCCCATGGCCCTCAGGATCCGGTTCCTCACTTTTGTGTTCCGGCCGTGGACAGATAAACAGGCCACTGTACAGGGGTACCCTGTTGTTAATGGCTGAAACCCCTTCGTGGCAGACCTCCCCTATCCATTGCGTGCCTTTCAGATAGAAATCATTGTAGTTCATGGGGTAGAATGCATCCAGGTTCCATTTGTCCCACTCCTGCCTTACAATTTTTCGGGCGATGGAATGGGGACCGGGAAACACGGCAGCGCTGATAATTTTGTCCCTGGCATGTACCGTATCGGCCAGCCGGTTGACGATGAAAGTGATCAGGTCGTAACGGTACTGTTTCCACGCTTCCACCTGTGAAGGATCCTCCTCACTTCTGATATCCAATCCGCTCTTCTCTTTGAATCCGTTTACACAATGATCACAGTAACAATAATCAAACTGGGGATATTCACGGTCCATCACCAGGTCATATTTATCCCAGAGGCCCTCCGCCAGGATCACATCCGGGAAGCGGATATAGTCAAGGTGAATGCCATCCACTTCCGGAAGATCTGCGATACTGCCATACAAGCTGTCAAGGAAATGGCGTACATCTTCCCGACTGGGACAGAGGAAAGTATAATAATCCACATAGGCAGGTTTATCATAAGCCGATTCGCCCAGACCATTCACTGCATACAGCTCCGGGGGGAGTTCCGGATTCTTACCCTGCACCATGGTGGGAATCCAGGCATGGAACTCCAGTCCTGCCTTCTTTGCAATCCTGCCCACCCGCTGGTAAGTCTCCTTAGCCTGGCCGCCATTATACATCAGGCCGGTGATGCCCCTGTCCGCCAGCACAGAAAACTCTGCCCTGATCTGCTTATCACTGGCATCTCCCGGACCTCCCATCCAGGCATAAACAGGGAACTTTGTTTCCGGTTGGGTACAGGAGATAAGCAGTATTAAAGATAGAAGGGTGAATAACCTGCTCATGGATAATCAATTTAGAAAAGACACCCTCCAAATTATTCAATTTGACGGTCTTAAGCAAGTGTTATATTGAGCAAATTCCATTGTCCGATTCTATTTAGCGAAATTTAGTTCTCCACCACTTCGAAACCTTTCTCCAGGATATTGCCTTCCGAATCCACAAGGATTAAGGTGTGCATGCCTTCCGGTGCCAGGAACTCCAACTGGTGAATCAGGGAAGTCTCTCCCAGGTACTGATCATCCAGATGCCAGTATATGGAGACAGCAGAGCTACGGTGGGCCACTTCAAAAACCACCCGGCTCAACTGACCATCCAGTCCCCGTGGTATAAATACCTGTCTAGTCTCTTTGGGATAGATCATCTCCATGGCCTGATCGTTTCCTTCATCGCAAGCTGGTCTGAATGGTGGCAAAGAACTGTAATAGGGATCTTTCTTTTTGTAATACCACTCCATCACGGGAGGCAATACGAACCAGGATGCGTTGACCATTTGATCGACTTCATAACAGTCGCTATGAACCCTGAACTGTTTCTCTTGATCCAGGTGAACGATCCGGTGGTAGGGACAGGCTTCCAGGTTTACACCAGCCTCCGGAACCATCTGAATCTCCGTTTCAAGACAATCAGGACCGGATCGGAAACCACTCCTGGAACAGATCTCTATTTCTATTAGCTCCTCATCAGGAGGATGGAACCAGGAAGTGGCGGGTAACAATCCAAAGGTTTCAAACATCACCGGAGCCGCCACATTCACCCCGGTTAGTCCGGGTCGTCCCTCCCCGTCAGCATTCCCCACCCAGACGCCCACAAGGTATTCAGGAGTTACTCCAATGGCCCAGGCATCCCGGTATCCAAAACTGGTACCCGTTTTCCAGGCGATGGTCCTGGAGGAGGAGAATCGCTCCCACGATCCCTCCTGGGTAGGCCGCTCAAGGGCAGTCAGGGTCTCAAAACACTGCCAGATGGAGCCTGCACTCATCATACCGCTGCTTTTCAAATGATCAGCAGGAGAAGTTTTACCTGGCTTGACTTCTTTGTGGTCTCTTATATAAGAGGGTGCATCATAGGCTGCCGGATCGTAGCGGTATTCATAGGCAGCGATGTGATTGAGGCTCGAAGCCATCCCTGAATAAACCCGGCAGAGATCCCACAGGCACACCTCTGCGCCTCCCAGGATCAAGGTAAGTCCATAGTGGCCGGGACCCTGGTTAATGGTGGAGAATTCCAGGGCCTGTAACTTTGAATGAAACCTTTCTACTCCATAGCGACGAAGACTTCTAACGGCCGGAACATTCAGTGAGCGTACCAACGCAGTGCCTGCTGGGACAGCCCCGCTGTAGCTTCGATCGAAATTTAAGGGAGAGTAACCCGAGATGTGGGTGGGAATATCCGGCACTAGCATATGCGGAAGGAGCTCCCCTTCATCCAGCATCAGGGTGTAGAGCAGTGGTTTCAGAATACTACCCGAGCTCCTGGGCGCGCCAATGACATCCACAAAGCTGCCACTCCCCTCCTGGTCCGAGCTGGTGTTCCCCACATATGCAAGCACCTTCCCACTGGGAATGTGGACTACCATCACCGCCGCGTTGTGAATTTCATTCTGTTGCAAATGCTGGTGTTGTCGTTCCACCAGTTGGATCACACGCTCCTGCAAATCCTTGTCAATACTGCTTGCAATGCGTTTTCCCCGGTAACCATCCTTTACTGCCCGGTCCAGCAAGTGCTGAGTTAGCTGGGGCAAAGGAAGAGGCTTACCCGGCAGCGGCTCCAGCTTGGACAGTTCACACGAGGTGGCATCAAGCAAACCCTTTTCCAACAGCTTCTCAAGCAACCCGTTACGTTTGGCGAGAAGCAGCTCCTGATTTCGCCCAGGGTAAATCATGGAAGGAGCATTGGGCAGCACCGCCAGGGTGGCAGCCTCTCCCCAGGATAGTTTGAAAGCCGGCCTGCCGTAATACCTCCATGCAGCAGCATCGATGCCAACCACATTCCCTCCAAAAGGGGCATGGGAGGCATATAAACGATATATCTCATCCTTGCTCCGGCCCAGTTCCAGCCGTAGGGCCAGCACCATCTCAATCACCTTCTGACTTACTGTGCGCGGTTTTCCCTTCCTGGAGAGACGAACCACCTGCATGGTAATGGTACTTCCCCCGCTTACGATCCGCTTCGCCCTGAAATTTCTGAATAGCGCTTTGGTGAGCGAAACCGGATTGACTCCCGGATGCATCCGGAAATACTGGTCCTCATAATACCGTATACACTGGCTGAGCTTGAAGGGAACGCTGTCACAGTCGGGAAAACGCCACTGTCCGTCGCTTGTGATCCGGGTCGACAGCAGTTCCCCATCCCCATCTTCCAGGATTGTGTTGGTGGGATCCTCAAAATGAATCACCGGCAGCGACAGAAAAAGCACACCGGCCACCCCCACTGCGATCAACAGGTATTTATGCCTGCCTATCCATCTCCCTAAACCCACAACCTGAATTTTAAGTACACTAATTCTGTCTGACCACTTTCACCCATAAGCCAGCCTTTGTGGCATGGATTCCATTATCATACATGGCCTCACAGTAGACCGCCGGAAGGAAGAACTCACCCAGATAAGCAGCATTCAGCATTACAACAAAGGTCTTAGTTTCGCTCTTCTCCAGTCCGAAATAACTGTATACCCGATCGTCCCTGATATCCTGGTAATCGGGCCTGCTTTTCATCTTAGACGACTCCATATTATCCAGTCTCAGGTTCCTGATTTCCCATCCCGAAGGGAACATCTGGGTCAGGGCAAGCTCTTTGTAAGAGCTCCTGATCCCGGGATGGGCAATGGTGAGCTCTGCCATAAAATCGGTCCCCTGTTCCACCCTGGAAGGATCAATGGGCCTTCCATCCATAGTGAGGTAGCGCACTGTCATTTTGAGGTCCGAAGCCTCATCCTTCACCTGCTGATCCAGGGGAATTCCATCCAGCTGCACATTCACAAAGAGCTTGCGAGCGTGCGTGTTTTTCAGGATGATGCTCCCCCCCTTCTCTCCGTCAAAAGGCAGCTCCATTCTTGCCATGGGTGCTGTGGTCTTTATGTTTTGCTTCCTGCCATTCAGGGTATACTCAAATTCAATACCTCCCGTAGCATCCGATTCGCCAATGAATTTCCCAATGGCCAGCAATACATACGCAGTGGTCTGGGTGCTGTACCATTCATTGGAAGCCATCTTACCGGCAATCTCCTCCACCAGCTTGCGCCCGGTCACCATATCGCCCATGAGAGTGGCAACTTCAAGGATCATTGCCTGGTCCCTCAGGGAGCTCCCGTAAGTATAGGACAGTTCCCTGTACGACTTCACTGAAGTGCTCAGTCCGGCCACCAGCTTACTGGCTACCTCCTTCTTGCCGATGAGCAGATAGGCACCGGCAAGTGTCCATTGCGCTGTGGGAGGCAAGTTCTTCATTTCTCGCATACGGTTCATGGCACCAAGGGCAGGTTTTTTGGCCAGTGCCAGGGTATAGAGGCGGTAGGCCTGGTTGATCTCATTGCTTCTTCGGTATCCGAAGCGATCGCTCTCCCGGTCCCAGCTATTGGCCATGCGCGACTGGTACTTCAGCCAGTTACTCATAAAACCGATGGGCAGCTTGTAACCCAGGGCTTCTGCCTCGATCATAAAGTGTCCGGCATAGCTGCTTCCCCACTCACTCACCCAGCTGCCGGATCCCGGCCAATAGGTGAGTCCCCCGTTAGAAACCTGGAAGGACTTGAGCTTGTTGATCCCGGCCGAGACATGATCCTGTATATCGCTCTTCTGTTTCGAATCGAGCTCCACAAATCTGTGAAGGAAGAGCTGAGGGAAGACAGCCGAGGTGGTCTGTTCCACACACCCGTGCGGATATGTTATCAGGTATTTCAGCCGTTGCTCCAGGTTCATGGGAGGCAGGACCGACACCTCCATCACCCCCTTGTTTGTACCGGACAGGCCAACTGCTTCATACCTTGTTTCCCAGCTTATGCCGGGCTCCACCATGGCAGAGATGGTTCTGGCAATGCGGGGATTGGGCATTCTTACCTGAAGATCGATCTCATCACTGGCCCTGTGGCTTCCACTCTTTGCAATGACCTCCACTTTCCCGGCACCAACCGTCCTGGCTACCTTCAGGGTGAAGTCCACCACCTGGTCGCCCTCCTGCTCAAAAGTGATCTTCTGAACAGCGGAACCCTCAACGGTGAACAGGCCATTGGTCTTTATCTCCAGGGTCACATTCTTCACGTTCGGATCCATAGAGAATACGGTGACTGGCAGACTAACGGTCTCGGACGGGCTCACCATCCGGGGCAGTGTGGCAAGCACCATCAGGGGCTTTTTCACAGGACTTACCTTTTCAGCTTTACCATAGGCTCCCTTTTGGCTCGCCACCACCATGGTTTTTACAGAACCTACATAATTGGGCATGATAAAACTGTGCTTGCTGCTTTCCCCCGCTTTGAGCTCAAAGGGTCCGAAATACTTTACTACCGGTTTAAAACGGTTGTTGTTCTTTTTGTCGTCCTGCTCAATAAATTCATCCCCACCTATGGATAGCAATCCGGCCATCTCCCCCTTCAAGGCTCCAAGCACGTATTTATAGAGATCCCAGGTACGAACACCAAGTGCCTCTTTTGCATAGAACTGCTTCCAGAGGTCGGGAGTTCTGAAGCGGGTCAGATCGAGCAAGCCCTCATCCACAACAGCAACCGTATAGGTCATCTTTCTTCCTTCCCGTTCCGACACCGTAAATTCCACCTCCTGCTCTGGCTCAAGAACATCAGGCATTTGCAGTACCGGGGTCAGAATGGTTTGCCGATCCACTACCTCCACAGACTGAATTCCATATAAGCGGATGGGCCGGTCGTTGGTGGTGCTTTTATGCGGCTGGATAAGACTTACATTGAAAAAGACATTGGGTGCCATATCGGCGGTAACCTCGATGCTTACCGGCCCCTCCAGCGGCGACTCAACCCAGAAGGTACGAAGGATATGCGAACCGTTCTCAATACTTACCAGTGCACGTCCTTCTTCAATTTCAGGGAGGTTCAGTGCGATCTCCTCTCCCACTGCATACTCCTTTTTATCGGTGGTGAAGGAGAGCATTTCAGCTCCTCCGGGACCTTCCTGGGATGCGGTCTCCCAGTAAGCCCTGTAATCCAGATAGAAGGTCTGTCCGGTGCTGTGACCTCCCTGGGGATCGGTAATCCTGATTAGTTTTCGTCCCCAGAGCCTCTCTCCAAAATTCATTTCATACATGGCCTTCCCGTTCACCGTGCTTATCTTATCTTTTCGGATCAGGTTCCTGCTCTTATTCCCCACATAAGAGGCCAGGTTGTCATATTCATCTCTGTCCCACCACCACCTCCAGTTCACATCGTAAATTTCAATGCTGAGGTTTGATATATCCACCGGGTTTCCAGATTCATCCACGGTAACGATGGGTATAAGACTGGTCTCATTGGAATAAAGGGCTCCGTTCCAGCCCGGACCTTCGGGTATTTTCACACCCACATAATTGTTGAACGGTGAATATAACAGCGGAAAGCGATCCACACTGAAATCGCCGGAGTTCTCAAACACTCTTGTCTTGAAGAAGGCCTGCAGCATACCCGGGGCCTCTTTCCCCACCTGGATTCCAGGTGCAAAACTGGCATTCCCAAGGCTATCCAGTCTCCCCTCGAAAACCATTTCCTCTTCTGCATCAAAACTCTTCACAGGATCATCAAACACATAGTCCTGATACACATTAAACCTGGTGGTAGTAGCTTTCAGGTCCAGTTCAATATCGGCCTTTAGCTTCCTGGCCACGGCTCCATGAAGCCATTTTACATTTAGTTTGCCTTTCACCGGACCTTTTTTCAGCAGCTCGCTGCCAAAATCAATATTTATCTTTAGTCGGTTTGGCTTCACCGTTTCAATCTTCACCGTTTTGGTAAAGGCGGAACCTCCCACATGGACCTTGGCCAGCCAGTTTCCGGTGGGTGCATCTGCCTCAGTGGCGGTCCTGAAATCATAGACCCCATTGAGCCCTTTTGAGCTTGTTTTATTCAGATAAAGCTGGTTTTCAGGGGTATAGAGCTCAAACCGGACCGGATGGTTCGCAGGGAGCACCTGCTTCTGATCTTCCAGCACAAAGGTCATGTAAATGGAATCGCCTGGTCGCCACACCCCCCGTTCACCATACATGAATCCTTTTATGCCCAGGGGATTCCTGGAGCCCGCAATATCGAACATGCTGGTAGAAAGGGCCGATCCATCATCCAGTCGCAGGTAGCCCCGCTGGGAACCGTTCCTGGCAACCAGTAGGTAAGGCTTCTTTTCAAGTGCTATGGTCACCATCCCCTGCTGGTCGGTCTGTCGCACCTCCATCAGTTGATTCTGGTAGTTGTAGATCTCTACCTCAACACCACTTATGGGCTCGGTACTCACCAGGCTGGTTACAGCCACGAACAGTGCTGTACCACTACCCCCCTTGGCAATGATCCCCAGGTCAGATGCAAGCACATTCCTCGATGCCTCGTTCCTTCCCTTCTTAAAGGTATAATAGGAATCCGTGCAGGGATCTTCCCTTTCGTTCCAGTTATAGTTCTCGTAATACCCATAGTCATAGTAGTAATTCCCGGTGGGCGGATCGTTGAACCGCTCCAGTTCCCGGTCCTCCTTGAACGGTTTCAACTCCTCCTGCTCACTTCCCCCGGCACAGGGAAGAAGCGACTGTGAACGGTCGAAGGTGATGGACACATTGTAAATGGCACCGGGTTCTGTCTCCACCAGCTCAGCCAGGTCCAGTGAGAATATGTTCCAGGTCCCGTAGTCGATGGGATCATCAGAGCTCAGTGCCACCTCCTTTTTCACAATCATCCGCCCCACACGCTTTATTTCGCTATCCCCAGTGTACTGGTTCCCCTGGAAGAACTGCCCGATATTTTCCTCAAAAATCTTGATTATCCTGACATTCACAGCCTTCAGGTTAACCGCCTTGAATGGAAAGATCAAGCCATCGCTTGCGGGAAGGATCACACCATCGCCAATCAATTTCACATCGGGATTGATGCTGGTAAATGTTATCTCCTTTTTGTAGGATTCGATGAGCTTATAGTCAAGCGTGTTCCTTACAGCATCGTTGACGATAAGCGTAAGGGAGCCCTGAAGCCGGGTGGCGGGATACACCTTTACCTGGCTTCCTTCCAGCTCAAGCTTAACATCCTCTCCCGATTCCAGATAAATCAGTCCACGCAAATCCTGCGATTTACTGATGGGATCTGAAAAGAAAAGGCTGATGTATTGTTCGGGCTGTTGCCTCACATGGGTGTTCATCAGTTTAAAATCGCCCAGTGGGGGGATGCTTACTACTTCTTCCCCCCGGTCCTTGCTCTTAATATGCTTACCATCCCACTTTACCAGCACCTGCTCTTTTTCTTTGGTACGAGAGATGCTGTCAATGATAAATTCGTGACTGGTTCCCTCACTGTTATGTGTCCACCCGATCTGAAGAGCCTTCCCATCCTGGGAACCCGTAAGCGCCTGCTCCACCAGCTCCATATCGGCAAAATCTGCCGTTTTCAGGGTGCCTCTCAACTGTTGCCATTGCAGATCTTCGTCGTCCAGACTGTTCAGTCCCTTCAATTCCACATAAAGGGCCTGTTGAATGGTCTGAAACTGAAATTCCAGTGTTCCCAGTTCATCCGGAGCCTCCATTAGTTTATGCAGATGGAACTTGCATCGATACACCGTCCCTGGTTCCAGCATCTCCACAGGAGTGAACTCCAGGGTTCGGCTGTCGATCCATCTGTAGCTTCCTTTTACCGCGGGCTTGCATTCAATCAACTCCATCTCCAGCGCTTCCTCCTGTATGGCCAATGGAACATCTGATACCAGTGAGATAAGCAGGTTGGAACCGGCCGAAATCACTCCGCTGGTAAATCCGGAAATGTAAGAGGTGAAAGCGGGGTCGATGGAAGGAATCTCAGTTTTTTTGTCCTTGCATCCACTAAGAGCTGCAAAGATGACAAGGAGAAAAAGAGCTTTTTTCATATCAGGTCTTGCTTGGTTTCAGGTTAAATATGGAGCATGAAAACGAATCAAACCTTCAGCCCTATCACACTCACATCATCAATCTGTTCATTTTTGCCTTTCCAGGCGCCAAAGGCATCCATAATACTGCATTTTTGTATTTCCATGTGTTCACTTTGAATCGAAAGGAGTAGCTTCCTGAAATTAAATGCCTTATACTTCTTTCGGTTTTCGCCGCCGTATTGATCGAGAATGCCATCGGAAAATATATACAGTGTGTCTTGCTCCTCTAGCTTTATAACATGATTGGTAAACTCTGTTTCCTCCCAATGAACCCCGATTGGCTGCTTGTCTCCCTTCAGTTCATATAGCCTGTACTCGCTATTCTCAAGGCTTAGATAGGGATCAAGTTCCTCTCCACCTGCATGTTCTTTTTTTCTAATTAAATAGAGTGGGTGATTCGCCCCCGCAAACTGAAGTTCTTGTTTTTCCTTATCAATCAAAACAAAGGCCATATCCATTCCATCCTTTTGGTCTTTAATATTACCTTCCTGTGCCAACATGTCCTTGACTTTCACCCTTAAGCGACCAAGTATGACACTGGGGCTAAGCAGGCTGGTGACCTCAAGCTCTTCATTTAAGAGGGTGACTCCCAACATGCTCATAAAGGCGCCTGGCACCCCATGTCCGGTGCAGTCCGCTCCAACGATCACCATGCTGTTGTTCATCTCCTTGAACCAATAGAAATCGCCACTTACCACATCCCTGGGTTGAAAGATTATAAAGAGCTCCCTAAAGAAATCTCCAATGCCGGATTCCGGACGAAGAATAGCAGATTGGAGCTTCTGTGCATATGCGATGCTGTCTGTAATAGCCTGCTTCTGGTTAACAACAAGGTCTCTATGTATTACAATTTCATCCCTCTGCGTCTCAATTTCCTCAAGCTGGAATTCAATCTTATTGCGCTGAGCCTCTATCTCATCTTTCTGTTCGTTGATCTCCCTGGTCCTTTCTGTAACCTGTTGTTCCAGTTTGTCTTTTTGGAATTTCATTCTCCTGATCCTGATCATGTAAAACAGATAAGCGGATGATACAAAGAGCAGAACTATTATTATGCGGAATGCCCATGTATTGTACCATGCCATACGAATGATAAAATCATAATTTTCCGTGTAGCCCCAAATGTTGTTTTTGCCTTTCGCCTTATAAATGAACTCGTATTTCCCGGGAGGAAGGTTGTTATAATTGGCCCTGTATTCATTGCCCCGGTGATATGAGGTATATTGATTACCGCTTCCTCTCAGGTAATACTCATATTCCACAGAGGTCTCATCTGAAAAGGACAGGGCACTTATTTCAAATATGAAATTGTTCTCTCGGTGCGTAAAAGACCTTCCCTTTTCAGCTTGTATGCGATCCCCATTGAGAAGCAGCTGTTCGATATAGCAGACCGGAGCGTAGTTTTGTTCCGATCTGGCCCTGATATTGAAATTGGAGATTCCATGGTAGGTCCCTACCCAGAGCAAGTCATTGCTATCCATATATAGTCCTCCAGGTGTAATTTCATCACCGCTCAATCCATCCTTGGTATTGATTGTGAACTCAAACTTCTGATCCACAGTATTGAAGTAGCTGAAGCCCCTGTTGGTCCCCAGCCAGAGATAAGATCTGTTTCTGGCCGGCAGGATGGACTTGATCATCAAAGCGCGATCGAAGGTTGTAAGCTCCATCTGATCAAAACGACTATCTTTTACAAGACCAATACCGCAATCGGTACCTACCCAGATGTCATCGCCCTCCAAATAGAGCGACCATATGCTGCATTCTGTCTCCTGCTCAAGTTCAAACTGTTCCCCGTTAAAGGACACGAAACCAGCGTTATTTCCCCCAAGAACCTTCCCATTCAACTCAATAAGCTGGAAAATATTGGCAGTATATTTATTTTTTAATTCACGGGGAGGGGAATAAAAGTCGGGGCAATAATAGATGCTGCCATTGATACCCGTAAGCAAAAATATTTCACCTTTAGAACTAACAAAAATGTTCTCCACGCTGTATGCGATTTGTGGGAAGGATTTCTGTCTGACAATCTCCAGCGTATTACTGCTCACTTCAGACAAGCCTTCACTGTCGGCCAATAAAATATTCCCATTGGGTAAGACCATGCCGGCAGATTTAGAATTGGCTGCTCCGGTCCTGGGTGTGAAATTGTGTAGTTGATTTTCATTAAAGTAATAGATACCGTTATCTGAGGTGATCCACATCCGTTGCCGCTCATCCTCAAAAACAGAGTAGATGAAACTGTTGATGGTGCCGGGGTAAAAATTCCTTAAGCCTATGCGATTGGATAATCGCTGCAATCCTCCCGAAAAGCCAATCCAGATATTGTCTTCATTGTCAATAAGGAAGGACAGGATTTTGTTATTCATAATTCCGATATCCTGCTCGTAAGTAGTCGGTTTCAGGTCCGTCGAGATGACCCGCATAATCCGGGAGTCAGCCACCAGCCAGACGGAACCAAATCTATTGGGGATGATATCTGAAATAACGGTGACCGGAAAGTCAAGTCTTTCATTCAGGTTATGAAAGCTGGTTTCGACCTCATTATTCATCAAATCGGGGAGATGAGTTATGATGAGCCCCTTCCGGGTAGATATCCAGATACTATCATGGACATCGATATAAAGCGAATAGCAATCCCCATTACTCAAGTGGCTTAGCTGCATCTTGGCGGGATCATAGGAGAACACCCCCTCAATGGTCGCAAGAAGGATGGTTTGGCTTCCTGGATCCTCGCAAATGTTATTGACAATCTTGGGTAATATGGTATACTCCTCATTTAAATACAAGACTCTTCCATCAGCGCTCTCCTGATAGATTCCGTCATCGCCAATAAACCAACGCTTGTCTTGTGAATCGATAAATACGGTGTGAAAAGAGATCCCTTCCCATAGAATAGCGATGGTAGAATCGCCGGAGAATTTTGCAATACCACTGGTGGTTGCAAAATACATGATTCCACTGCTGTCCTGGGCAATGTCCCGCACCGAATTACCAGGAAGTCCCTGATCATGGTTGAAAACCTGCATCTCCCTACCATTATATCTTACAGCCCCGGAGTTTGTTCCAAACCACATATATCCTTTCTGGTCCTGGAAAATGGAAAAAATATCTTCCTGGGGCAGACCGCTATTTGCTCCGTAAGTAACATAGGGCAACTGTCCCGTCTGAAAACTCTCATAATAGTTGTTGATAACCGCTTCGGGTGACTGCAGCGAATTGCCCCTGAGCGCCTTTATCAGAATTCCGATCAATCCCCCCTGCCTGGACTTGTTTAAGAATTTTTCAAGCTCCTTTTGAAGTTCCGGCTGATCCTTACGCAGTGCCCAGTTCACATCCACACTGCCCAGGTCAAATTTTTCCTCCAGCTCGGGGTAGACAGATAATTCAGTAAATGTATTGAATAGAATCGTATAATCTGCTTTCCCGGAAAGCACATCCGGGATAAAATTATTGATCTGTTCGTAATAGTAGTTGGTAATTCCATTATTCTTCAGGACATCTTCATAGATTGTTTCAACTGCAGTTACACCACGGAAATTTTTCAGATCCTCCAGGCTTTCTATCCCTGCCTCTTTCCTGGCTACAACCGTATAGGCTGAAGGGTACACCGGGACCATATTGACTTTGTTATTCCTCCACTCCATAGGAGAAAATATTTCGGCGGCAAGATCAAAATAATTGAACCAATCGGGACAATAAGCAGAATCGCGGATAACATAGCCATTATCGCATTGCCAGTACTTTTCAAAACTCGAAGTGACCACAAACTCAAGTGAGACACCCAGGTACTCGGCAAACTCTTCAGCAAGGGCATGCATAAACTGTTTTGTCCCATTTTCGTGGTATATAAAATCGCGTTCCCTGAGCGCCACCACCAGTTTGCGGGAAGCCAGGATTTCATCCAGATCCCTCTGGTAGCGCTCCAGTTTCTGGCCTGAACTGAGCTGATCCACATAGGAGTTATAGGTAATGCCGAAACGCTTATGAAAAAGTTCGTCCAGGACACCGTTGCCTGAAATGGCTTCGAAGAAATTCTCAACCTCCTGGATCAGGGGATTATTCTTTTCAAGGGCCCAGGCTGTACGGGTGATATCACTGATGGGAAAGGCAATCTTATATTGTTGATCCTGGCTTGCATTAAAGGTGAGGGCCTCATCAGCATCCAGTATAATTCCATATACACTTCCCTCCACCAGCATTTGTTTAGACACCTCAGTGCTTACGGTCATCACCAGCTCCATCTGCTCTATAAGGGTACTGTTGATGTCCCTTAGATGCTGTTCAAAAGTAGTGCTGCCCTGGAAGGCGATCCGTTTGTTTGCGAGTTCTTCAAATGTCTTTGGCGTTTCCTCCTGGCTATTGATCAATAAAAGCTCCGCCGATAGCATGGTTTCAGCAAAGCCAAATAGTTTTTTTCGCCATTCAATAATGGTAAAGGTCGAACAGATGATATCGGCCTTATTCAGTACATCGGGCGTATAGCTTAGCTCCGGATTAGTTTCCAGGTCGGGAGGAACGATGCCGTTTCGCATAAAAGCCTCATCCCACTCAATGTGTACTTCAATCAGTTCAACATTGAGATAGCGGGCAAACTCCAGGGCAAGGTCATAATCAATGCTCTCCAGGTCGCCGGGGGAGAATGCCACATAAATCTTCCCGCTTCGTTTGATCTCATCCAAAGTTCTTCCATATGCTCCTGTAAAAAGAAAGAGTGCTATCAAAAGCACATGGGTTCTAATTGAACCGATTATGTGTAAACTTCTATGCATCAATTAATCTTAGGCATACTAAGATACTAATTTACTTATTTCCAAAAGGTATGGTAATTCCCAACCATGGAAATGCAATGAAACTGTCCAATTCACTAATGAAAGGGATTATCAGTCCATAATCAAGTCCGGCATTTTGAATAATATGTCTGCCTCCAAGTGAAAGAATTAAGGCAGTGGTTCCTTCTGTTTGTATGAAGTAGTTTTCGGAAATAAAATATCCCTTTGGCCCGAAACGAATCATGGTGTTCAGGTTGATCATGGGAGCTTTTGCCCAATCTCCTCCCGCGTAGCCATAACCCAGGCCCAGGCTTACATTTTTATCCTTCGATCCCAGTGTGGATATACCATAGAGTATTCCAAATCCTGTCTCTTCCTCTCCAAGTACAGTCCCCAGCAATGCCCCCCCTCCCAGGTTAAACTTCTCTTGGACAACCGGAATAGAAAATTTTGGTGTAATCCAAACCGGAGTGGGAGAACCGGCAAAAAGGAAGAGCGGAACCACGCCCCCTCCAATGGAGAAATAATCTGTAACTCCCACTGCAAAGGAGTTCACCATCACCCATACATTCTGGTAATAGCCCTCGCCCTTTTTCAGACCATAGGCGTTTGGTGAGAAAAAATATCTGGTCGCCTGGGGATTGTCCATCCAATACTCATCGTCTACCAACTTTTCCTTATCCAGCGGTTGCATCTTCTTAATCTCCGTTTTCAAAAAGCTGTGCTCTCCGAATTTCTCTAAGTTGAACAGAACTTTTAAGGAATCCCGGGTCAGTATTTGCCCCCTGTAGGTGTTCCCATCGGTCGTTTGGATGTAATAGGTCAATGTATCGGCCTGATCTTGCGCGGCACAGTATGAGACTGTGAGTAGAAGCACAACAATCGCATGAAGTTTGAAGTAATGGGTTTTTAGCTTCATGCACGAAGATACCATTATTAGTTGATGCTGAAGTGATAACAGGACATTGCTTAAGTTAAAAATTAAGGCCTAATTTTAACAAATAAATATTTCCACCATCCCATGCTCACCATCCTTGGACCGGCTAAAACCATTGATACCTCTCCACACGGAATTACAGAAAGCTTTAGTTTCCCACAATACATTGATCGGGCCGAAGCACTTGTGGATCAGCTTCGACAATATTCCATCTCTCAGCTGAAAAGCATGATGAAGGTGAGCGAAAAACTGGCAACACTGAATTTTGAAAGATATGTACAATGGCACAGTTCCTATTCCGCAGAAGAAGGCCAACAAGCCATCCTTGCATTCTCTGGCGAAGTCTTTAACGGTCTGAAGGCAAGATCACTAAGCGAAGAGGACCTCCTGTTTGGTCAGAAGCATATCCGCTTACTCTCAGGACTATATGGAGTGCTGAAGCCACTTGACCTCATCCTTCCCTACCGGCTGGAGATGGGCACGAAAATGTTTAACTCCAAAGGCAAGAATCTTTATGAATTCTGGAAGGAGATCATCCCGGATAATATCGCAGAGGAGACTGGAACTCAGGACAGCAAGGTGTTGATCAACCTGGCTTCAAATGAATATTTCAAATCAATACTGCCGGGATCATTTCCCTACGAGATAATAACACCTGTCTTTAAAGAATCGGATGGTAAGGGATTCAGGAATGTCACCATTTATGCCAAAAAGGCCAGAGGATTGATGCTGCGCTTCATTATTCAAAACAGGATAAACGATCCGGAATACCTCAGGGCATTTGATGAAGACGGGTATTACTTCAACAACGATCTTTCCAATAACAAAGAATGGGTCTTTTGCAGGTAAAGCAGGGCCTTATTCCCATCCAGCAATGCTGGCAAGAATATACCACATGGCGTAGGCCTTACGATTCGCAGTTATATGTTGTGAATTGTGGGCACCATAAGTGACTGAGCCTCCTGGTGATGATCTGTTTTCGTAATAGCCTTCTCCAATGCTGTGACTGCCTTGCCAGTCTGCATAATAGGTACCTCCTGTTGAAGAGTCTCCATCGTCACCGGCATCTTCCCAGTAATTACCGTCCATGCAATGTGTGTCAATGCCATAATAATCCAGACAGTAAAAATTATTCTCTTTACAGTAATTAAGAATTATTTCTGCCTGGTTACGTGGATTTCCATCCCCTATATTAGCACCTCGGTTGGCATGACCGGTCATGAAAATAAAGCTCACCGAAGGATATTCGTTAATCAGGGTTTGCATTCCCGGGATATAATTGGCCGCCACATCATGTCCTGCAATATTACACCAGCTCCACACGACTACATTTATTTCTGAATTATCAGGATCATCAAGATAGTTTCGTGTTGCCTGGATAAAAGCTGTTTCGTTTCGACTAAGATCAGATGCATCTATGCCTGGTTCAGCGTAGGAGGCCATTGCATAATCTCTGAAATCCAGTTTATCTGCCTGTGGATCATTGTTAGTAATTGCAAATCGGATCTCGTCTCCTGCCTTGTATGCGGGCAAGCCGAACATTCCGTAGGAGACATGTGTACCATGTGATGTGTGCTGATACGCTATATGCAGGTCATTGCGGGCTGCATTGATATATTCATCCGGTATGGACCGGAGAATATCTTCGAAAGCTATGGTGTGGTCCGCAATCACTGCATTATCGCCTTTAATGAAATCAGTATCATCTTTCTCGCAGGATGATAAAACAGAAGCAAAAAGGCATGAGAGGGCGATTGCATAGGATATCTTTTTCATGACCGCTTTATTAATTCGCATTGAGCTTATCAATAATTAAACGGCCACAGGCATTGAATAGTTGCATTTAATTCAGCACCACCACTTCACCAAATCCCAGTTCCTTCAAGCGATCCTTCTGTGTTTTGGCATCTCCCACGACCACCCAGACCATCCGATCCAGATCCAGGTACTCTTCAGAGAGTTCCTGTATTCTGTTAATAGTCATGTTCTCTACAATCGCTTCACGTTCCTGGATATAATCAGAAGACCAGCCGTAAGAACTGGTTACATCCAGTAAATCAAGTTTTTCCCAGGCCGATTCGAAGTCCCTGGCATTGCTTTTTATCAGGTAGCCTTTAGTAGTGGCCAGATCCTCCTCTGAATAGGTGGCTCCATAGTTTTCTAGTATGTCTATAATGGATTGTGCCGCATCCAGGGTGATCTTGCTTTGCACGGAGGTGGAGATCCAGAATGGCCCTTTATATTCGGATCCCATGAAGCTGGACCCGATCCTATAGGTATATCCCTTGTCCACTCTTAGTACCTGGGTAAGCCTGGATGCAAAACCTCCCCCACCCAGGATGTAATTCATGACGGTGGCAGGGTAATAGTCCGCATCGGTTTCAGCCAGTGTAACATAACCCAGGATGATCACGGACTGCTTTGCATCTGGTACATCATAAAAGTAGACGCTTGCATTTTGAAAGAGCTCCGGATCTGTGACCTCTACAGGATGGATATCTTTCTTCTTCCACTTTTCATTCAAAGAGCTCAGTGAGCTTTCCACACTCACCTGGTCGATGGCGCCCACCACATTCAGCCTGGCCAATGCAGGATTTAAGCTGCGCTCGTAATATGACTTCAGGGCCTCCATGGTGGCTGAATTCACTGTTTCGACCGTGCCCAGCTGGTTTTTGGATCTGATATCCTCTTCCCCGTATATAAGTTCATTAAATACATTGTAGGCTATGGCATTTGGACTTCCAGCCTGTTGCAGCAGGCGACTCTCCATACTCTTTTTTACAAGTTCCAGTTCCGCTTCATCCCACCTGGGCTCCAGCAGCATTTCTTCCACAAGGTCCATGGTGGCCTGGTAATTCTTTGCCAGGGTAACACCTGTGATACTTACAGCCTCCTGTCCGCTGGCGATATGAATGGTACTGCCCAATTGTTTAATTGCATCTTCCAGTTCTTCAGGACTTCTGTTCATGGTTCCCCTGTTCATCATCTCGGCCATCAGGTTAGATATACCGGCCTGATCAGGCGTTTCAAGCAGCTGGCCTCCATCTATGTACATTGCGAAATACACCAGGGGCACTTCGCGGTTTTCTATTCCTGAAACCCTGATTCCATTGTCCAGCGATGACTCCCACACCGTGGGTACAGTAAGTTTGAGGCTTTCCCCGTAAGGAGGTTCCTGGGACCGGTCAAAGGAGGATGGAGTTTTTTCATAGGGGTCCGGATTCGAGAGATCGTAGGTTTCGGCAATGGCGTCCTCTATGGCCTCTTCCACAACGCTTGCTTTGATCGACCCTTCCAGGGCGAATTCCTGCTGTCCTTTGGGAATAAAGGAAGTTGCCACAAAATATTTGTCCCTTATGTAGGTATTGTAAACACGGACCACATCCCCGGTAGTGACTCTGAGCATGAGTTCCAGTTCCTTTTCTGAATAAGCGGGATCTCCGGTAAGTATATTGCTATGGGCCAATCGAATTCCCTTTCTTGAAACATCGGAGAGCTGACTGTAGAAATCCGTTTCCATGCCTGCAAGTATCCGTTGAAGATCGGCTTCCGGAATCCCGTCCGACTCAAACATACGGAATGCCGTTTGAATGGCAGAGAAAACAGTATCCAGCTTTACTTCAGAAAAGGCCCTTACTCTCAGGTTCAATTGACCGGCCAGCTCGGATGAGGAGTTGTACATACTTACACCGGCTGACAGCTTCTGCTTTTTAACCAATATTTTATATAAGGGAGCTTTCTTCCCTACAGATAAATATTCTGCCAGAATACGAAGTGGGTAATAATCGCTATGAAAACTCTCAACCGTGGGCCATACCAGGTTCAGTTCGGGCAGTTTGGCAAAGTTATCCTCGTGATATAAGCGCTTGCTTGCTTCCAGTACTCCGGGGTTCTTTACAAGTGCATCCACTTCCTTTCCCCGGGGGATTTCATTAAAATACTTCTTCACCCATTCTTTGGTTTGCGGAATATCAATGTCGCCTGCAATCACCAGGGTGGAGTTATTTGGGACGTACCAGGTATTGTAAAATTCCTTAACATCCTCCAGGGTGGAAGCCTGCAAGTCGGTCAGGGAGCCGATGACGGTCCAGCTGTAAGGATGACCATCCGGGTATAGGTTTTTTGAGACAACAAAATTCGTGTGACCATAGGGCCTGTTATCCGTTGACTGACGTTTCTCGTTCTTCACCACAGAAATTTCATTGGACAGGACCGGATCAGTTACCGTATTGATAAACCAGCCCAGCTTATCTGCCTCGGCCCAGATCATTTTCTCCAACGCATCCTTGGGGACGGTTTGATAATAGGTTGTAATATCATTATTGGTAAATCCATTGGCACCAGCCCCACCGATCCGCGCGCTTAGCTGGTCCAGTCCGCCCCGGCCCAGGTTTTCAGACTCCAGAAACAGCAGGTGTTCAAAAAGGTGGGCAAAGCCGGTCCGTCCTACTTTCTCCCTGGCAGAACCAACATGTGCGGCAAGCGCCACGCATACAACCGGATCGGATGTGTCCACGTGCAGGATAACTTCCAGTCCGTTCTCCAGTTCAAATTTTTCGTAATCCAGGCGGAAAGAACTGTCTTGTGAGTCACTGCCGGGCTGGCAGGCAACCAGACTCAGCATGAATGCAAAAATCAGGAAGGTCTTAAACATGAGTTTTCAGGATTGAGGGTTATATTCTTCCAATCAAGAAATTTACAAAAAAATACTTAAATTTTAACCACCTGTTTACCCTTATTCCTGCCATCAAAAAGATCGATGAAGGCCTGGGGGATCTGGTCAAAACCTTCCACAATGGTTTCAGTATTTTTCAGTTTTCCTTCTGCCAGCCACCGGGACAACTGCATCATGGCTTCACGGAATTTAGCCTGATAATTGCTCACGATGAATCCCTGCATTAATGCACTGTTTCTCACTAATAAGGGCTGAATACTCATGCTTTGCGGAAGGGAGGTCTCATTGTAGACCGAAATAGCCCCACATACAACAATCCTGGCAAACTGGTTGATATGGACCATCACCGCATCAGAAATCGCCCCTCCCACATTGTCGAAATAGACATCCACGCCGTCGGGACATGCCGCGGCAATTGCTTTTCTCATATGCGGAGCGGTTTTATAATTGATAGCCACATCAAAACCGAAATCCGACCTCAGCATCTCTACCTTCTCATCCGATCCGGCAATCCCT
>DAOWFP010000067.1 GCA_030637895.1 Bacteroidota bacterium
AAGCATGGTAAGAAAACACCTGTAGGGCGTAGTGCTCTCCGCTGAAGGATGTCACGCCAATAGTCGCCATCTTCTTCGGAATAGTATCAGCTCCCAGGAGAGAATCAGCTATCAAGAGAGAATCAATTAGCAGGAGAGAATCGGCCGGTATGCCTGCCCGCTTCTCATACCTGATTGAGGTGAAATAGGAGAACAAGAGTTTCGTGCTAAGCTCATTGGCTGCACCATCGGGCAGGATGGTGCTGTCATTGAGCGGATCGCATGTAATAAGTCCTTCCGGATCCTGGCTAAAACGAAAGGCCTCCCCGGAAGCCAGGTCAATCTCTATGGAAGATATATCTGAGGGCCGCAAATCTATGAGCAGGTGTTCGCGGTAATGATCAGGAGTGGCAGAAAAGACCCGGTCAAGATCCAGATCTGGGTATCCCGGTAGTGCCACGTAATAAGCTCTTTCGGACGGGATTGGATGTAAGAGGAATTTACCCGACATCGTTGTTAGTCCGTAGGCGAGCATAAGCTTATCACCTTTGAAGAAGGTAATTTCCCTGTTGTCTTCCTGCGTATCCACAGATTCCTTAAATTCTTCATAAGCCAGGATAGACCCCACCTCCAGCCTGCTGGCAGCGATCAACAAGTTTTCTACAGCCACCGGACTAACCGGTTCTGAACCAAAAAGATACCAGCCTGCATCGCTCCTGGTGAGTTCGGTAGTGTTATAGGAATCGACCAGTACTACACGGTCCACCTCCTCCATGTTTTTGAGAGCTATACTTCTGCTTCCCGGCTCCCGCAGCTGTAATGGATCAGCCAGCAGGATCAACAACAACACTGCCAGAATCACGATGAAGAAGACCAGTATCGATCGGCGGTTCTGCATATCAACGGGTATATCTCCTTCTCCTGACAAGCTGAATGATAAGTCCTGTAATCATCACAAGCAGCAGAGGAAGCAGTGTATTAATAAGTTTCCATTTCAAAAGCTGAGGCTTTTGGCTAATTAGTTCCTTGTTTAAGAGGCGAAGTTTGAACTCCCTGGAACGCAACTCCATAAGGCCCGTCTTATCGGTCATATAGTTCACTACATTCATGATAAACTCGCTATTCCCAAAGGTCTGCTGCGTGTACCTGTCATATCCCAGGGGCTGAGCCCTGTATGCACCCTGTTCAAAGATCACTTCGTTGGCAACTATGTCCCCATCCGTTAGCACAAAAATGGAACTTGACTGGCCCTGTGGAATCAACTTCCAGTCAGAAGGGATCACCCCATCAGGTACCGGATAATTCTTAAAAAACGACTCGAATTCTCCCTCAAGAAGAACTCCAATAGGCAGCTTAGCAGAATTGTAGAGTGCAGGGTCGGGCTGGACTGTTACTTCTTCCATATTGATGTACAAGGGAACATCCCTTGTCCTGCTGGCCGAGGATGTTGCCAGCAAAACGGTCTTGCTCACCTGCCCGGTACTGCCCGCGAGTGTGTCCAGTGAAGAGGCAAACTGACTCTTTACGTAGTTTAGGCCCCTGCTTACCGGGTGGTCCACAGGTCCTGCAAGCAGGGGGTGATATACCCAGCGCATCATGGTAAAACGTGCCTCTTCCCCAACAGGAGCTGTATTCACAGGAACATAATTGCATTGCAGATCGGCCACCAGATTGTAATTGACCCTGACCCCGTATTTAAACAGGAGATCCTCCAGACCCACCTGGTTGGCCAATGCTACTGTGGTGCCGGCTGAAAGGCTGTCAGCAAAAGGATGTACAGGATCAAGTAAAAAGAGAACCTTTCCACCCTTCATGATGTACTGGTCGATGGCAAATTTATCGGGCTCGCTAAAGGGATGCTCGGGACGAGCAATAATCAGAGCCTGGTAGTTTAATAAGGCCTCCACATTCCCATTGATATACCCACGGTCCACCTGGAAAAAGTTTTTCAGTTCATCCATCAGACTGTGGGTTTGCAGCGAATCGAGCTCTCCATGCCCCTCAATAAAAGCAATACGGGGCACTTTCTCCGTGGTCAGACTGCGAATGGCCCTGGCAAACTCATACTCCAGGGTCTGGATGGAATTATTCAAATTATGTTCATGGGAAAGTGTGGGATTGTTCTTTAGCAGGTTCACAGGCAGTTCAAAGGGTCCGTAAGCCATAATAGCCCCTGGGAAAATCATCCTGGTCGAACTTCCCCCCTCTCCGTCGCGCACCTGGATATTGGTCACATTCAAGCCTCTGTCGTACAGCTCACCAATTATCCTGTTCCTGATGGTTTCATCGGGTTCATCATAGAGGTTGATAAATTCATACTGGAGTTTCTCACCACCGTAGGCCCGGAATTCGTCCATCAGCTCGCGGATCGATTTGCGGAAGTTGACAAATTCGGCCGGAAGCTCACCGTCCAGATATACCTTCACATAGACCACATCTTCCAGCTGCCTCAACATACTACGGCTGGGCTGGCTAAGGGTATGTTTCTTTTCAGTGGTAAGGTCGATACGAAAAAACTTGATCTCTGCCAGCAGGCTCACCACCACAACCAGCACCAGGGTTATCCCCAGCTGAATCAAATGTTTTCTTCTCAGTGCTTTCCGGTCCATACGCTTTACCATTTACTACTTTGAAGAACCGTCCGGGTACCCACAATAAAAAGCAGGATCACGCCGGCGAAATAGAGCATATCCCTGGAATCGATCACGCCCCTGCTAATGGAGTTATAATGATAAGAGATGCCCAGGCGGGAAATCATAAATACCGTACTACCCGATTCAGCGATTCCGCTTAGGAATTCAAAACCCAGATACATCAGGAAGGAAAGGAATACGGCTATAATAAATGCCACAATCTGGTTCCCGGTGAGTGAAGAGGCAAATATGCCAATGGCAGCATAGATTCCGCCGAGGAAGAGCAGACCGATATATGAGCCCCAGGTTCCACCTATATCCATATTTCCAGGGGGACTGCCCAGACGGGAGACCGACAAGAAATAAATAAGGGTTGGAAGCAATGAAAAGAGCACCAGGGCCCAGGATGCAAGAAACTTGGCCAGAATTATTTGTAGTTCAGACACTGGTCTTGTGTAGAGCAGATCCAGGGTACCGGTCCGTTTCTCTTCAGAAAACATCCGCATGCATATTGCAGGTACCAGGAAAAGAAAGACCCATGGAGCAATAGCGAATAGAGAGTCCATGGTGGCATAACCGTTTCCGATCACATTGAACTGTCCCGGTACGATCCACATGAAAAGTGAGTTAAGCAGAAGAAATACCACAATAACCAGGTAGCCGGTAAGACTGCTGAAAAAACCACTGATCTCTTTTTTAAAAAGCGCCCACATCCTTCTCCGTAGATTATTGGTCCAATACAGTCTTTGGAAGACTGGAATCGGGAAGATCGCGATAGTCCATCATCCGTACTTCATGAAAATAGAACTGGAGGATATCCTGATAGCTATACTCATCCCGGGCCATCTTCATGGCTCCCTCCTGACTCATTCCAATGCCATGTCCGAATCCTTTCCCCCATATCAGTACGCTGTCCCCATTGGGAAACATATCAAAAAATGCGGATTTAAATCCCCAGTCCTCTCTGATCTTAGTCATCTTGATAGAATCTTTATCAAGAATGAAAAACTTCTTCCTCCGCATCTGTTCAATATAAATAATCTCTTCAGGAATACGAGTCACAGATTTCATCCCGTTCTTCAAAAGGTAGGCCTTCCATGCTTCAAATGAGATGGTATCCTGCCACTTGGCATGTGACTGATGCAGGGAGTACGGATCCACCACCGATTGCAGGTAATCTACATCAGAAATCCAGACATCTGAAGCACGCTGGGTTTGTCCGCCACTATTGGCGTGATAGGCAGCGGTAATCAGTTTGAAATTGAAATCGGCCAATACCATCCCACTGGTCTCCACGATAGCTTCCAGTATTTCAGGATTTCTGGTACTCTTACCCTTGTAAGTCTGGCAATGGGGTTCATCGCAAATTGCAAAACCCTCATTGGTATGCCGGTCCATTTGCTTCAAGGCATAGGTTCGGCAGAGAATGGACTGCGCTTTGTAAAACTCCTTAGCAGCATTGGGCCCTGACTCGGCTTCAACCACTCCGGCCAGGTATTTATCCAGGTCCACCTGGTTTATCAGGGTCAGGTAGCGGT
This sequence comes from Bacteroidota bacterium, assembly GCA_030637895.1. GTDB lineage: Bacteria > Bacteroidota > Bacteroidia > Bacteroidales. The sequence goes on from DAOWFP010000067.1 coordinate 4,151, forward strand.
CTTCCGGAATTACCAGGAGGTTATCGTCAAACATTCGCGAGCTTATCTCAGGGGTAATGGACCTTAAACGAAAAACCGACTCCGCGGTGAGGGACCTTAACTCAAGCCCCGAAGCGTAACCAAAATCCCTTTCGGCATCCAGCACCTTCACCTTTCCCTCCTCCAGGGTCAGGTAGAGAATATCTCCCTCCTGAAGTCTGAGCCTCACTTCTCCATCAAGCAAAAGCTGATAGTTCCCGGCAGAACAATAAACCACTGCAGCCTTCACCAGGTGGTTCTGAAAAAGCCCCACCTCCACCGGCTGCGCCACCGATCCGATCCAGGAAGTTACTGCCAACAATACTGTTATAATCCGCTTCATTCAGGTTCCACTATTTAGCAATTCAATCATTCGTTCTCCAATTCTTTGGGAAACCCCACGCTCGCCAAGATCCCTCTTCAGCACCCTGTACCCTTCCTTCATCTCCTCGCGGTAATTACCATCATTCAGGATCCTGTTCAGTTCAACGCGGGTCAGATTCGTCATATCTTTCTGGATAACCTCCTCCACCAGCTTCTTCCCGTATATCAGATTCACCAGACTTATAAATTTAATCTTTATTAATCGTTTCGCAATGCTATAAGCAAGCTTACTGGTTCTGTAAAGGACCACCTGGGGAAGTTCAAACAGCGCTGCCTCCAGGGTGGCCGTTCCTGAGTTGACCAGTCCAGCCTCTGCACATGCAAGCAGGGCATAAGTTTCATTGTAAATAAGCTTAACATCTGTCCCTTGCAAATATTGTTGGTAGATAGAAGAATCGATGGATGGTGCCCCTGCCACTACGAATTGATAGTCCGGGTGCTCCCCGGCCAGGGTGAGCATGGAGGGTAGCGTGGTCTCAATCTCCTTGACTCTTGAGCCTGCAAGAAGCGCCACCAGGGGTCTTTGTCCAAAGCCTTGTTTCATGCGCCATGCCTCTGCTCCTTCAAACTGCTCCATGAATCCGGCAACCTGGTCCACCAGTGGATTTCCAAAGTACTCAACTTCCATATTGAATTTTTTAAAGAAATCCACCTCAAAAGGAAGTATGGCAAAAAGTCGATTCACATATTTTTTCAGGGACTTCACCCTTCGTTGTTTCCAGGCCCACACTTTGGGTGAGATATAATAAAATACCCTGACCCCATGTTCCGAAGCAAAACTGGCCATCCGCATATTAAAACCAGGATAGTCCACAGGAATGAGCACATCCGGCTTCCATTCCAGGATCTTGCTCTTGATAAGACGCATGTTCCGGAATATCTTACCCAGGTGAAACAGCACATCCAGAAACATATAACTGGTCTCCCGATAATGCATCACCATTCCATCGGCCACCCCCTGCATCAGGTCTCCCCCCATGTAGCAAAATTCTGCCTGTGGATCAGCCACAAGAAGCTCTTTCATCAGGTTCGATGCATGAAGATCGCCAGAGGCTTCACCTGCTATTAGAAAATACTTCATCCTTTCCTCAGACAATTTTGAGTATCAGCATTACAAATGCCAGCAAGAAGGTGGCAAAAATAACCCCCCTGGCCGAAAAATTCCGTTTGGTCCATATAAAAAGAAAAAATAGCAAGAGATTGGGAATGGCAGTGAGACTCACCACCTTGGATAGCATCTTCATTTCCTGAAAATAAACCAGGAAATCTACAAAATCCCGATCACTCTTTACGATCCAGAAACCCACCAGGGTCAGCGCGGGAAGTATGAGTGCAGGAATCAGCCCGGTGAGTAAGGTGTCGAATTTCTTTTTACTCATGCTTTCCTGTTTGTGCAGTCTCCAGGGATTTCATTCTCTCCAGTGCCCCATAGGCAGTCAGATCGGTATTAATAGGAACAAGCGATACAAAACCGTTTTTAAGGGCCCATTCATCGGTCCCGGTACCTCCGTTTTCCGGCTCCCTGTTTTGGAAAAATCCAGTGAGCCAATAGTATTCAGTCCCGGTGGGATCAGTTCTCTTTTCAAACTCCTCTTTCCAGTAGCCATTGGCCTGACTGCAAATCTTGATACCCTTGATTTGCTCAGAAGGGATTGCAGGAATATTCACATTCAGACAGATTCCATCTGGCAGGCCCTTCTCCAACACATGCCGACTTACCTCTTCAACATAAATGGCAGATGCAGTGAAGTCGGCATCCGGATCAAAGCTGAGCAGGGAAAACCCGATGGATGGAATGTGGTTCACAGCACCCTCCATTGCTGCAGCCATGGTGCCGGAATAGAGCACACTCGATGATGAGTTTGAACCATGATTGATCCCTGAAAGCAACAAATCTGGTTTGCGCTTTGAGAGACTGTTAAAAACCAGCTTCACTCCATCTACGGGTGTGCCGTTGCATACATACCTGGTGAGACCGGGCTCTTCAGATATCAGTTTGACCCGCAGAGGTACCTTGATGGTGATGGCATGTGACATCCCCGACATGGGCTCCCGGGAAGAGATGGCCACCACATCTCCAAATTTTCGGGCCACACTTATTAGTGCTTCCATGCCACCGGCATACATGCCATCATCGTTGGTAACCAGTATCAAAGGGCTTTGATTCATTTTATCTTTATAAGCTTACAAAAATATCTAAAATCCATGAGAACCAGGTTTTTTATTTTTAATTTCATGCAGTGAACAATTAGGAGCTGCCGTATGTTCTTGAATTGAAATGAAAATGAAGCGAAATCAATGCATTTGAATATGAAAAAAATACTGCTTTTTACAGTAATCTCACTGATGGCCTTTTCAGGATACTCCCAGAATCTGGCCGATCTCTTTGAGCAAAACAAACAATCGGTGGTCACCATCTACGTGAATGAGGTTGTAAACACTGGAACAGGTGATCCCCGCACCTTTGCTGCTAACCAGGGCTTAGGTTCCGGGGTGCTTATCACAGATAACATCGTGCTTACTGCTTCTCATGTGGTTGCTAATGCAGACGAAATCATGGTTCAGTTTTTTGATGGAGAAGCGGTGAAGGCTACCACCAGAAGAATTTCCCGTATGGCCGATGTGGCACTAATCACACTAAGCAAACCCCCTACCAATCCACACATTGCTGTAATTGGTAATTCGGACGAAGTAAGAATTGGCGAGGAAATATTTGTGGTGGGTGCCCCCATGGGACTGCCTTATTCCCTTTCACCGGGTGTAATCAGTGGAAAACACGCAGAACACCAGCTTTCCAATGATGGCAGATCTCTGGAATTTTTCCAAACCGACGCTTCCATTAATACCGGAAACTCGGGAGGACCCATGTTTAATTATAAAGGAGAAGTGATTGGCATTGTAAGTTCTATCCTTACCCGCTCCGGTGGATTTGAAGGGATTGGTTTTGCTGCAACATCCAATGTGGCCAGGGAAATGCTAACCAATAGAGGAAGCAGGTACTTTGGAATCGAAACCATGCTGCTTTCTTATGAAATGGCCCAGATCCTCAATGTTCCCCAGGAATCGGGATGGCTGGTCCAGCATGTGGTCAAAAATAGTCCGGCCGGAAAACTAGGAATACGGGGTGGCTTCAGGTCCGTTATAATTGACGAACAGGAGTTCATGCTGGGTGGAGATATCATACTGCAGGTGGACGATATCGTTATCACCAGTGAAGAGAGCGTCATTCAAGTCTGGGAATACCTCAATTCGAGTAATTCAACAACTACCTATACGATCAAAGTACTTCGTGGCGGTGAACTCAAGGAGTTTCGCTGGGTATCATCCGAGTTTAAGCCGACAGCCCAATGAGCCTGGTCACCAGAGTACTGCCTTCTGGTTCTGTAGATGATGCAAAGCTGACCTATGTGGTCATGGGAGCCAGGTACCTGGGAAAATGGATTTTTGTTCGACACCGTGAGAGATTGAGCTGGGAACTGCCTGCAGGGCACATCGAGCCAGGGGAGGGACCTGACCAGGCTGCTGTCAGGGAGTTGTATGAAGAGGCAGGAGTAGTGAATTCAACGCTATCCATTATATCTGACTACAGTGTGAGCGATAAAGGGAAGCTTGCTAAGGGAAGACTATACTATGCTGAAGTGAAAGAGCTGGAAGCGCTCCCCGACCATGAGATTGAAGAGATAATATTCTCCAGCGAGCTCCCCTCCCACCTCACCTATCCTGAGGTCCAAACCCTGCTTTTTTCACTTTTAACTCTGCACTAAAAGCACTACTTTTGCAGCTCATATTATGAAGCAGCAATGAAAATTTCCTATAACTGGCTCAAACAATATATTGCGACCGACCTAAGCCCCCAAGAGGTCAGCGAAATTCTTACCAATACCGGACTGGAGGTAGAAGGACTTGAAGAGGTGCAATCTGTGAAGGGCGGACTGGAAGGAGTGGTTATCGGAGAGGTCCTTAGCTGTGACTTACACCCCGATGCGGATAAGCTTACAGTATGTACTGTAAACCTGGGAGAGAACGAACCCGTTCAAATTGTGTGCGGAGCTCCCAATGTGGCGGTAGGACAAAAGGTCCCGGTAGCCACCGTAGGCACCACCCTCTGGCCCGACGAAAAGGGATTTACCATCAAAAAGGCGATGATCCGCGGAGCGCTTTCCATGGGCATGATCTGTGCCGAAGATGAACTGGGTCTCGGTACTTCCCACGATGGAATCATGGTTCTGGATGCGGAAGCCATACCGGGTACACCGGCTGCCGACTATTTTCAGGTAGAAAACGATTATGTATTTGAGATCGGGCTTACTCCCAACCGGATTGATGGGGCCTCTCACCTTGGTGCGGCCAGGGACCTGGCTGCCTTCCTGAGGCAATCGGGTAAAGTGAAGCTTTCGAAACCATCTGTGGAGGCCTTCAAGAGCGATAACAACAAGCTGTTTATGCCTGTTGAAATTAAGGAGAAGGCAGGATGCAAGCGTTATTCGGGACTAACCCTTCAGGATATAAAAGTAGCAGAGAGCCCCACATGGTTGCAAAACCGCTTGAGGGCCATTGGCCAAACCCCCATCAACAATGTGGTGGATATCACCAATTTTGTACTGCATGAAACAGGACAGCCCCTTCATGCTTTTGATGCTGCGCATATCACCGAAAATAAAGTGATTGTAAGGACCATGCCTGAAGGGACTCCCTTTATTACCCTGGATGAACAGGAGCGCAAACTGCAGGCTACGGACCTTGTGATCTCCAATGGTGAAGAGAGCATGTGCATCGCAGGCGTTTTTGGGGGCATCGCTTCAGGAGTAACTGAAAAGACCACCTCCATTTTCCTGGAATCGGCCTGTTTTGATCCGATCTATATCCGCAAGACAGCCAGGCATCACCAGCTCAATACCGATGCATCTTTCAGATTTGAGCGGGGATCGGACCCCAACATGACTGTCTGGGCACTGAAACGTGCCGCTTTGATGATCAA
>DAOWFP010000172.1 GCA_030637895.1 Bacteroidota bacterium
TCACACCGGGATCGGAACACTTCCCATTCTCTACTATGGAAACGAAGAGCAACGTGCCAAATATGTTTCCAAGCTGGCTACAGGTGAATTGATCGGGGCCTATTGCCTCACTGAACCGGGTGCAGGATCGGATGCTAACTCCGGAACCACAAAGGCTGTACTTTCCGAAGATGGGAAACATTATATCGTGAATGGCGCAAAGATGTGGATCACCAATGCAGGCTTTGCAGATGTATTTACCGTTTTTGCCAAAATCGATAACGACCGGGTATTGAGTGCCTTTATCCTGGAGCGTGATTATGAAGGGATCATTTTTAATCCCGAAGAAAAGAAATTGGGAATCAAGGGTTCATCCACCCGCCAGATCTTTTTTAACGATGTAAAGGTACCCGTGGAGAATATGCTGGGTAAGAGGGGTGAGGGTTTTCGGATTGCCCTGAATATCTTGCATATGGGACGAATTAAGCTGGGTGCCAATGTAATTGGTTCTGCCAAGATGGCCATCGACCAGTCTGTTCAATATGCCAACGAGCGGAAGCAGTTCAACTGCCTGATTTCCCAGTTTGGCGCCATCAAGTACAAGCTGGCCGAGCAGGTAATCCGGACCTTTGCCACCGAGTGTTCAGTGTACCGCGCCAGCAAAGCTTTGGACAATGCCATCACACATTCTGTGGCCAATGGCGACGACAAAGGAAGAAATACCATGGAGGCTTTCAATCAATTTGCAGTTGAAGCTGCAGCCATGAAGGTATTTGGATCCGAGGCCCTGGATTATGTAGTGGATGAGGGTGTCCAGATCCATGGCGGCATGGGTTTCTCAGCAGAGATGTTCATCGACAAAGGCTATCGCGATTCCAGGATAAACAGGATCTTCGAAGGTACCAACGAGATCAACCGTCTTTTGCTGGTGGATAGTATCCTGAAGAAAGGTGCCAAGAAAGTGCTTCCTGTGATGGAGCTTGCTGAGAAGGCTTTTGAAGAAGTAAAAACCATGAATGGTCCGGCAGCACCAGCAGAAGGATGGTTTGAGGAGAAGGATCAGTATGTGGCTAACCAGAAAAAGGTGGTCCTGATGCTTCTGAAAGCTGCCTCGGACAAATTCAATCGTACCCTGGTATCTGAGCAGGAGATTCTGAGCAACATCTCAGACTGCATCATCCAGGTATATGTTGCCGAGTCTGTGGTTCTGCGTTTGAAGAAGATGGAGGCCTTGAAGGGAGAAGAGGCTTGTAAGATTTATCGCGATATGGCCGATGTATTTGTATATGATGCAGCTGCCAGAATTGCCAAGTTTGCCAGGGATACTACCTACTCCTTCGCTTTTGGTGAGGTACGTGATCTGCTTGAGAAAGGGATCTCTAATTTTACCTGGGTGGCTGGTGTGAATGTAAAGGAAGCGCGCAGACGGATTGCTGACCAGTTGATTGACGAGAACAAATACTGCTTCTAATATTCAAATCATCGAATCGCACTTATCTTATAATATTGTTTTGATTGGTGCCGGGAATGTGTCTACACACATTTCCCGGCATTTTCTTTCTGCAGGGCACCAGATTAAGTGTATCTATTCCAGATCGGAAGAGTCGGCACAACGCTTAGCTGGTGAGCTTGGAGTTCCCGGTACTTCAGTTGTTGAGGATGTACCTGTGGATGCTGATTTTTATATGCTTTGTGTACCCGACCGGGTGGTACTTGAGGTGGCTGAGAAGTTTCGCCATACATCAGGGATCTGGCTCCACACAGCCGGAGCACTTTCCATGAATCTTTTCCAAGGTGTCTTTAAACAATATGGAGTACTTTACCCTTTGCAGACCCTCAGTCGATCCCGGCCCATTGAGCCTTCGCAGGTTCCCTGCCTGGTGGAGGGCTCATCCCCACAGGTAATGGCATCGGTGATAAAACTGGCATTGTCGGTTTACAGGAATGTTGAGGAGGTCAATTCTGAAAAGCGCCTGGTGATTCATACAGCTGCCGTATTTGCCAATAACTTCTCCAATCATATGGTTCATATAGCCAAAGAGTTAATTGCTGAACAAAATATTGATCCTCAAATGATTGAGCCTCTTCTGCAGGAGACCTTTGAGAAGATCAAAGCTCTAGGTACGGTAGAGGGGCGGACCGGTCCCGCTATTCGGGGAGACCAGGAAACCATGAATAAACATATAGAATTATTGAAGGGCCACCCTGAATGGGAGAAATTGTATACTTTTATAAGCCGGGATATTGAAAGGTCCCGGGAGTAGGTAAGCTCTGAATTTTATTGATTGCATGACAAATTTTAAAGAAGGATTACAGGCTGTAAAAGCTTTTGCATTTGATGTGGATGGTGTATTGAGCAGTCCGGAAGTTTACCTGCATCCCACCGGGGAAATTATGCGCTCCATGAATACCAAGGATGGATATGCCCTGCAGTACGCTGTCAAACGTGGCTATCCCATCGCCATCATTACCGGTGGCAATACCGAATCAGTAGCCCTTCGTTTTAAAGGACTTGGAATTACAGATATCTACCTGTCCTCGTCCTACAAAATGGACGATTTCAAGGATTTTATTTATAAATACGATCTGAAACCGGAGGAGGTACTCTATATGGGCGATGATCTGCCCGATATTGAGGTGATGAAGGTGGTAGGGGTACCATGTTGTCCGGCCGATGCCGTGGATGAGGTAAAATCAGTGGCCCACTATATCTCTCCCTTTAAAGGGGGGAAAGGTTGTGTCCGTGATGTGATGGAGCAGGTACTTCGTCTTCATGGCCGTTGGAATGATGGGGAACCTTTTACCTGGTAGCTTAAAGCGATGATAGGGAAAATTCGATCCATATTTAGCCTGGTCAGGTTTCCAAACCTACTGATCATTGCATTCACGCAGTATGCCATGCGTTACCTTCTGATGGAACCTCTTCTTCCGTCCGATACATTTGAACTTCAGTTTGGTGATTTTCAGTTTGCACTGCTGGTAAGCTCCACCATGCTGATTGCTGCTGCAGGTTATATTATCAATGACTATTTCGACACACGAGCCGACCTTATCAATAAACCGGCCAGGGTAGTGGTGGGTGTTGCAATCAGCCGAAAGGTGGCTATGATCCTTCATTTGATGTTGAATATTATTGGTGTGGGAATAGGTGTTTACCTGGCTTTTTATGTGGGCTTGCCTTCCTTGTCCCTGGTTTTTATGCTATCTACCGGTCTGCTCTGGTTCTACTCTACCAATTATAAAAAACAGTTCCTGGTGGGGAACCTGGCAGTGGCATTTCTTACCGGATTGGTTCCATTGATGGTGGTCCTGTTCGAGATTCCTCTTTTGAACAGAGAGTATGGAGAGGTGATGATCAGGTATGATGCCGATTTCAACTACCTTTTTTCATGGGTGAGTGCTTTCAGTTTCTTTGCCTTTTTTACCACCCTGATCAGAGAGATTATCAAAGATGCGGAGGACTTTGAGGGTGACAATGCCTATGGGATGAAAACAGTACCCATCGTACTGGGGACCTTTTGGACCAGGTTTGTTGTGGTGCTGCTGATTGCTATAACACTTTGCGCCTTAGGCTTTCTCTTATTTAAGTATATATTTTACTCGGTCGATCCGGCAGATTATATCTCACTTGTATATTTTTCCCTGTTCCTGATGCTGCCCCTGATACTTCTGGCCATCCAGGTGATGACAGCCAGGGACAAGAGGGCCTACCGCCGTGCAAGTACCCTGATTAAGCTGGTGATGTTATTCGGGATTTTTTATTCGGTGCTGGTGTTCTACCTGGTTGGTTTTAAGTATTGACATTTGTTGGATCCGTTTCACTCATATGAAATTTTACTGGCTTCTCAATCGCCCAGAAGGTCGGCCCTGATGAAAGAGGCAGGGATCCCTTTCAGGCTTGTTGAAACGGAACACGCCGACGAGGAGTACCCTAAAAATCTTTCTGGAGGAGACATTGCCCGATACCTTGCAGAACATAAGTCGGATTCCTATACCAGGAGCTTGGAGGATAAGCAGGTTCTGCTGACAGCAGACACCATCGTATGGCACAGGGACAAAGAGTTGGGTAAACCTGCCAACAGGGAAGAGGCGGTGGAGATGTTAATGGATCTTTCGGGCGAAACACACCAGGTTTTTACCGGAGTTTGCTTCCGTTCAAACCAGGCGCGATCATCATTTTTCGCTGTAACGGATGTAACATTTTCCAGGCTCGATAGCCAAGAGATCGAGCATTATGTGGACCAGTACAAACCTATGGATAAGGCAGGAGCCTACGGTATACAGGAGTGGATCGGGCATATTGCCGTAGAGAAGATCGTTGGGAGCTATTTTAATGTGATGGGGCTTCCTGTACAGAAAGTTTATAGTGAATTGAAGAGATTTATTGATGTGTAATATAAAATAGACCGTAGATATGAAGAAAAACCAGATTATTACAAAGCATGGAATCCTGGGGATGATGTTGACAGTTATAATAACTGCCGGCACACTGAATGTGAAAGCTGAGGAGGGAATGTGGATTCCCATGTTGCTTGAGAAATATAACATAGAAGCGATGCAAGAAGCCGGTTTAAGGCTCAGTGCCGAAGATATCTACAGTATCAACCAGGATTGTCTGAAGGATGCCCTGGTGATTTTTGGCAGGGGATGTACCGGTGAGATGATCTCTGCCGATGGTCTCTTGCTTACCAACCACCACTGTGGATATGGTGCCATCCAAAGACACAGCTCCGTGGAAAGCGATTACCTCACCGATGGTTTCTGGGCCATGAGCAGGGATGAGGAGCTGCCTAACGAGGGACTCACCGTAACCTATCTCCGCTATATGAAAGATGTAACGGTGGAGATGGAAGAAGGACTTATCGGCGAGCTGGATCCGGAAGAGGCCCAAAAGCAGATGGAACGCAATATGGGTAAACTGATCAAAGAGGCCACCGAAGGAAGCCATTACAGTGCTTTAGTAAGGCCCTTTTATTACGGCAATGCCTACTATATGTTTGTCTACGAAACCTTTACTGATGTCAGGCTGGTGGGAGCACCTCCCGAGGCCATTGGAAACTTTGGAGCGGACCAGGATAATTGGATGTGGCCACGCCATACCGGGGACTTTTCCATGTTCAGGGTTTATGCCAATGAAGACAATGAACCCGCTGCCTTCGACCCGTCCAATCAACCCTACAAGCCTAGGAAGCACCTGGAAATTGCTGCCGGAGGTATTGAGGAAGGCGACTTTACCATGGTGATGGGCTACCCGGGCTCTACAACACAATATCTTTACTCAGCTGCCGTGCGTTCCATGCTGGAGACCTCACTGCCTGTAAAGATTGATCTCCGGACCACCAGGCTGGAGATCATGGATCGCTATATGAGAGCCGATGATGTGGTTAGAATTCAGTATTCCAGTAAATACAGGGGTGTAAGCAATGCCTGGAAGAAGTGGCAGGGCATTATCCTGGGATTGACAAGAAACCATGCAGTGGATGTGAAACTGGAGGAAGAGGAAGCATTTGCGGCCTGGATTGAAGCGGATGGTGAGCGCATCCTGAAATATGGTGATGTTCTGGATGAGTTTGCAGAAATTTATTCTGAGATGGAGAAGTATGAGATGGCCATGTATATGATGAGTGAATCGGTCATGGCCATAGAACTTTTCAGGCAGTCTTCACGCATCGAAAGGATGATGAATCAGGGTATGTCCAGGGAACGCATTGAGCGGTCGATGGATGGATTCTATAAAAATTATTACAGGCCAGTGGACCAGGAGATCTGTGCTGCCATGCTGGAGGCCTATTTCAGTCAGATGCCGGCATCGCAGTACCCTGCTTGCGCAGAAGAGATCAATGGCAAGTACAAAGGAGATTACAGTGCCTATGCCGAAGCGCTTTATAACAAGACTGTCTTTAATCAACCCGAGAAGTTTCTGAAGCTGATGGACAAGTATGAGAAGAACTCTGAAAAGGCAATCACAGCTTTTCAGAAGGACCCCATCGTGGCTACTGCCAATCAGTTTTCAGATCTTTTAATGGAAGAGACAGGTCCTGTTTATAGAAAGCTGCAGGAACTGCTGCAGAGGAACTATCAGATCTATATGGCTGCGCTGCTGGAAATGGAGCAGGATCGGATGCTCTATCCGGATGCCAATTTCACCATGCGCTTCACCTATGGCAAGGTGGATAGCTATAATCCAAAGGATGGTGTGGAATACGATTACTATACAACCCTCTCCGGAATCATGGACAAAGCGACAGAAGGATTTGAAGATTATGCTGTTCCGGAAAAACTGAGGGAGCTGTATGAAGCCAAAGATTATGGAAAATACGGTGTGAACGGAACCATGCCGGTCTGTTTTATCGCATCAAACCACACTTCTGGCGGTAATTCCGGTAGTCCGGTTATGGATGCTGATGGCCGCCTGCTCGGGATCAACTTTGATCGTAACTGGGAAGGAACCATGAGCGACGTGCATTACGATCCTTCTCTCTGCCGCAATATTACCGTAGATATTCGTTATGTACTTTTTATCATTGACAAGTTTGCAGGAGCGGAGTACCTGCTCGATGAAATGGATATTGTCTGGTAATTCCGCTTAGTATAGCATTATATTAAATGGGCAGCGATAATAGAAAAGGTGCACTATATGCCATGCTCACCGCTTCGTTGTGGGGATTTATGGCCATTATACTGAAGGTGATCACCTATGAGCTTACTCCGGTGACCGTGGTATGGTTCAGGTTTGCCATCGCTTTTTCGGTGCTGGCTACCTGGACCCTGATATTCAGGCGAAGCGATTTCTCCATATTTAAGCGGCCTCCCTTCCTCTTGCTGCTGGCAGCCCTTTTCCTGGCATTAAATTACACCGGATTTATCGCGGGGATCAAATATGTATCCCCGTCCAGCTCGCAAATCTTTATCCAGATTGCCCCAGTGAGTTTCGCACTTTCGGGCATAATCATTTTTAGAGAACACGTGAACTGGAAACATATCTTGGGATTTATCCTGGTGCTTGCCGGCATTGGTCTCTTCTACTCGGAGCAGTTGCGTGAGCTGACAGCCGGGGCAGAAAATTTCTCCCGCGGAATGTTGCTGGTTTTGGGTGGAGGCCTTTCCTGGGCTGCATTTGCCACAGCCCAAAAGTCTCTATTACAGAAAATCGGTCCCAACCAGCTAAACCTGTTCATTTATGGAGCTTGTGCCCTGGCCCTGGTTCCTTTGGTGAAATTTACTGAGCTTGGAGGCATGCCTGCGGTCAACTGGTATATCCTGATTTACCTGGGCTTGAATACGGTTCTGGCCTACGGTTCCCTGGCCATGGCCATCAAACTCACCGAAGCCACACGGGTCAGCGTAATCATCACCCTGAATCCCATTATCACCTTTATCACCATGGCCATCCTTAGCAGGATGCAGGTCTCGTGGATCGAGCCGGAGGCCTTCTCCCTACTCAGTATTCTGGGGGCCCTCTTCGTCCTTGGCGGTGCCATTACCGTGATTTCCGCCGGTTGGAAAAAGAAGGAGTAAGATCTAACAATTTTAATGAAGTAAGGACTGGATGTAGCCATCCGCCTGTACCATATACAAATCAAAACCACCCAGTCCACCGGGCCTGTCGGATGAGAAGATCATAAGATTCTTCTGGACTTCCTCAAAGGAAAAGATGATGGGTCTGTATTCGTCGTATTCCGTATTTATTTTCGGCCCAAAGTTCGCCGGAGCAGACCACACACCATCTTCCAATATTGAAAAGTAGAGATCGAATCCTCCATGGCCACCTTCTCTGTCGGAAGCGAATACCATGATATCTGCGTGAATGTATGGACACTTGTCATTCGATTCACTTGAAAGCTCGGAAATCAATACTGCTTCTCCGGCTTCATCGGAACTAAGAAAATCATGAAGGCCAGCAGGACCGGGCAACTGCATGCTATATATATTAAAATGCTCATTCTCCCGGTTGCTGCAAAAGAACAGCTTTGTCAGGTCTTCCGTAAAGCTTGGATATAGATCGTCTTTATCAGAGTTTACAGGCATAAGCGTATCAGGACCATTGATAACTTCCGGGGAACTGGGCGTGTAAAAATCAGTTTTTAGATGATGGGTGAAGCAGATGTCGTAATCGCCATTCTGATTGTCCGCATAAAAGAAATAGCTGTATTCTTCCGGGCCATATAAGGAGAGGGGACCCAGTTGATCGTCTGATGATTTTATCAGATCTAAGAGTTTGATGTCGTAAGA
>DAOWFP010000163.1 GCA_030637895.1 Bacteroidota bacterium
GAATAATATTCATGCACTATGTATTCAGGTTAAACAATCATTTTCTCTATGGGAATAACCAGTATTCCCTGTGCACCAAGCTCCCTTAGGCGGTCTATGACCCCCCAGAACTCTTTTTCGCTGAGTACAGAATGAACCGAACTCCACCCCGCTTCGGCCAGTGGCGTCACGGTGGGACTTTTCATTCCAGGAATGGTAGCGATAATTTGCTCCAGGTTTTCATTTGGAGCATTCAGCAAGATATATTTATTGTTAGATGCAGCCATTACACTGCGGATTCTAAAGATCAAATCATTGAGCACCGCTTTAACATCCCCATCAATATTGCGGTTGGCAATCACCACTGCCTCCGATTTCATAATTACCTCTACTTCTCTCAAACCATTGCTAATCAGGGTGCTTCCCGAACTTACAATATCTAAAATAGCATCGGCCATTCCAATGGAAGGAGCCAGTTCCACAGACCCGCTCAGCACATGGATATCTGCTTTAACCCCATGCTTCTGCAGGTAATTCTCCAGGATGACCGGATAGGAGGTGGCAATGCGTTTTCCGTTCAGGTCCTTAAGACTATCATAGCTGTCCGATTTGGGAATGGCAATGGAGAGTCTGCAGCGGGAGTAACCCAGTCTTTCAATCAGGTCCACTTCACACTCCTTCTCTGCAAACTCATTCTCACCCACAATCCCTATATGGGCCACACCATCTTCCACATACTGCGGAATGTCATCATCCCTCAGGTAAATAACCTCCAGGGGGAATGACTGGGACTCAGATTTTAATTTGCGGGAACTGTTGTTTAAAAAGATTCCCGCCTCCTTCAGAAGCAGCAGTGATTTCTCGCTGAGGCGACCCGATTTCTGTATGGCAATTCTAAGTTTTTTCATCACGTAAGGTTTAAACTAAAAAAGGTCTGCAGTATCTGCAAACCTCTCAACTTTTATTATCGGATTACAATGTACTACACAGGTTCTAACCAGTCACGTGGTGATGCTGATGATGAACGCTATGCTGCCTGTAAAACCTCATTGTCTTGAAATGTTATGCAATATTAACTAATAATATGTAAATCTCAAACGCTTTATAGGAATAATTTAATATTAAACTGTTCGAATATCTATCGATTCGATAGTACCCTTAGATATCCTTTAGCAGGATGTTAGAGGGTGACTCCCTGATGGAGTGCAGAATATGCTCATGGAGCCGGGTGATCTTATTTAATTCATCCGACTCGGTGACTATCAGATGATCGCCTCCCACCATTTCCATCTGCTTATATATATACTCCACCGTGATTTTACTGATATCTATGGCGGGCTGATAAGAGCGATCCTTTGGGTTGTCAGCCGCCAGTTCGGCCAGGATGCCTGCCTGTACCAGTTCATACACTAGTTCGTTCACGAGGCGAACGGGGATACCAAGGGCATGACTGAGCGCCTCAGTGCCCCAGGGTTCCACTCCTTCTTCAAAGTTTATTATGATCTGGTAAGAGATCAAAAGAGTCAGGATTCGCTTATTGTTATGGCTCAGATTAAGTGCATTTTCCTCAAATTCGTAATTTTCAATATTCTGGTATGCAAATGAGAGCTCCCCTCCCATCAGTACTATGAGCCAGGTAATCTGCAACCACATAAGAAACAAGGGGATAAAGGCAATAGTACCGTAAAGGGTTCCCCAGCGCATTACACCAATCTGCAGACCCTGGTAAAGGGACTGGAAGAGTATGGCGGCCGTGCCTGCAATTATCCCGGCAATCAGCGCATTGCGGAATTTTACTTTGGTGTTGGGCATGACAATGTACACTATAGTGAAGAACAACCACATGGAGACATAGGGAACAGCTTTTATCAGATTTACTACCAGAGGCTTAAGATACTCCAACTGTTCAGCTTTTGTTTGCATCCTGACAAGGAAACTTCCAGCAAGTCCAATGGCTAAAGGAGTCAGAATTATAATGGCCAGGTAATCGGAAAACTTTCTTATGAGACTGCGAGGCTTACGTATCTCCCAGATGTCATTGAAGGCAGCCTCAATGTTGTTCAGCACCTGGATCACCGACCAGAACAGGATCACTCCACCTACACCGGCAATTACTCCTTCCTTGGTTTCCAGGAGCAGGTTGTCTATCATATCGGTTAACCACTTCATTATTTCCTGCTGGTCCTGCATATTGTTGTTGATAAAACGATGCAGTAAGCCCTCAAATCCAAAGTTTCGCGCAACAGCAAAGGCAATGGCAAAAATGGGCACAATGGAGAGCATGGTGAAATAGGTCAGGGAAGCAGCCTTCACTGTTGCCCGGTCCTCAAAAAAACCTTTAAAAGCCAAAATATAGATCCTCAATTGCCTGATCAGAAAGATTCGGCGGCGGGATTTAGAGGTGAGATCGTGCGACCAGACCTCCTCCTTGAAGAAAATCTTAAGCTTTTGGAGCATGTTTACCTTTGGAAAACAAATATAATAAACTTGCACGAAGGAACAGGGAAAAACTATCTTTGCATGAAAATTGAAAAGATATGCCTACCCTCAAAGAGCGATTTACTAAATGGAAGGAGAACCGGTCCATCTGGCATAAAGCCGGGGACATCCTTTTCTGGGTTTTAATCATTCTGTTCCTGGTTCCCGGACCAAGGAAAGTGATTTTAACCAACCTGAACCGTGCTGTCCTGCATGTAAAAACCCCCCGGATGATCAATGAGGAGAAGCAGGAGGTACTTACCGACCTGGACTACAACTGGACACTCGCCTGGGGAGAAAATGAGCCCTACTATTTCAGCAACCTGAGAAACACTGTGGTTATTCTAAACTTCTGGGCCACCTGGTGTCCTCCCTGTGTAGCGGAAATGCCCGAGCTGCAGGCACTCCATAAAAAGTATGGAAACAGAGTGGCCTTTGTCTTGGTGACCAATGAGAAACCCGAAGTAGTTGAGGCCTTTATGGAGAAGAATCAATATGTGATGCCTGTGTTCTACCTGGCCTCAGAAACGCCAGCCGTACTGTCTTTTAATGCATTCCCTACCACCTTTATTATCTCCAAGGATGGGCGTGTGGTAAGTAAAAAAACCGGGGCTGCCAACTGGAATTCAAAGGCCACTGAAAAGATCCTGGAAGAACTGCTTAAGTAGTTTTCCTATAATTGGTAATAGCCAGGGTCAGGATCAGTGTGGCATAGATGCAGAGGCTGTAAAACTCCCGGGTGATATCCCCGAACCCGGAACCTTTCAAGAGGATCATTCGGATCACTTTCATAAAATAGGCCACGGGGTTAAGCAGATTGATCTTTTGGGCCCATGGGGGCATGCTGTCGGCCGGGGTAAAGATCCCGCTCATCAACATAAATGTGATCATAAAGAAGAAGGCCATAAACATCAGCTGTTGCTGGGTTTGGGAGATGGTTGAGAGGAAAAGTCCGATCCCCAGCACGACCAGAAGGTAGATACAGGTGAAAAGAAAGAGCAATCCGAGGCTACCCACCATAGGCAGGCCGAAAAGGAGCCTTCCAAGCACCAGTCCAAAGGCCAGTTCGAACAGGGCGATGATCATAAAGGGTAGCAGTTTGGCCAGGAGAAACTGGTACTTCCTTATGGGAGTAACATTAATCTGTTCCGTGGTTCCCATTTCTTTCTCCCTCACCAGGTTAAGCGCAGTAAGCAACATGCCGATAAGGGTCACAATAATCACCAGGATCCCGGAAAACATATAGATCTTATAGTCAAGCAGGGGATTGTACCAGTATTTGGGGATGATATCCAGGGTCTTCATCATACCCGCTCCATCCGATACAAACCACTCGGCCCTGATCTGGCCATTATAGTCATTCACAATCCGGGTGCAATAGGAGTTTATTAGTCCGGCCTCCGTGGTATTAATTGCATTAACCACCAGTTGCAGGCTTGTCTCCTTCTCAGCATAGAGCTTCTTTTCAAAACCATGCTGCATATGGAGGATCACATCCACCTTGTCGCTGGTCAGTTCACTCAGCGCCTCCAGGTAATCACTGGTAGCCAGGTTCATCTCAAAAAAGGGAGAACCCTGGAAACGGGAGACCAGCAGACGGGATGCCTGGGAATGGTCCTGGTCCACTACTGCCATCCGAATGCCCTTCATCTCCAGGCTGGCCGCATAAGTAAGCAGGATCATCTGTACCACGGGTAATACAAACATAAGGGGCAGCAGCATTCTGTTCCGGAAAATCTGCTTGAACTCTTTTACCAGTAGTGTAAATAAAATCCGCATACGATAGCGCTAATTAAGTCTGATTTTAAACCTTTTTACAGAGGCCATTATCAAAAGAAATGTCATCCCCAGCAAGATCAGGGTCTCCTTCCAGATAAAGGCAAAGCCGGCCCCCTTCAGCATAATGTTTTTCACAATAACAATAAACCAGCGGGGCGGCATAATTGCTGAGATCCACTGTAAAACTTTTGGCATGTTGTCAATGGGGAAAATAAAGCCGGAAAGCAGGATGGTGGGCAGCATCAGCCCCAGCATGCTCATAAACATAGCCACCTGCTGAGTCTTTGCATTGGTGGAAATCAGCACCCCCAGGGAAAGTGCCAGGGTAATAAAGAGCAAACATTCAAGCATCAGCAACCAGATACTGCCCACCACCGGCACATCAAAGACCAGGTAGCCAAGCAGCACAATGGTCAGAGCATTCACAAGCGACAGAACCACATAGGGGGTCACCTTCCCAAGGATGATCTCCCTTGGTTTGAGCGGCGAAGCCAGCAGGAGTTCCATGGTCCCCAACTCTTTCTCCCTGGTGATTGTCACTGAGGTCATCATGGCTGAGATCAGCATCAGGATCATGGCCATCAGACCGGGAACAAACATATAGACCCCTTTTAGTTCCTCGTTATAGAACATCCTTGATTCCACATGGACCGACCAGGGCAATTGCATGTCCTGGTTCACGGACTGAAAATAACTCATTAACACTCCCTGCAGGTAAGTCAGTGACAGCTGGGCGGAGTTGGCATCAGAGGCATCGGCAATCAGCTTAATGGCAGCCCGGTTCTCCCGCTGCATTTGCTTTTCGAAATCCTCTTCAAAAACAACGACCACCTTGGCAGTCCCGCTGCGAAAAAACTCCCCTATCTCCTCCTCATGCTGCAGATATCCTGCCGGAATAAAATATCCCGATGAAAAAATCTTTTGTGTGGCCCGGATGGAAGCCTCATCCATGGACCGGTCCAGGATTCCCACTTCCACATCCCTGATCTCGGTAGTCACCACAAATCCGAAAAGCACAATCATTACAACGGGTAGTACAAAGAGGATCACCAGGGTCCGCACATCTCTGAAGATGTGCTGGAACTCTTTCTTTACAAATCCAAAAAACCTGCTCACTTTCTGGCTAGTTTTAGAAATACTTCATTCATATTTTCAGATTCAAACTGTTGCTTCAAAGCAGCCGGTGTATCCAGAGCTTCGATGCGGCCTTCAACCATGATTGACACACGGTCGCAATATTCTGCCTCATCCATGTAATGCGTAGTTACAAAAACCGTTATTCCTTCCTCGGTAGCATCGTGGATCATCTCCCAGAATTGCCTCCTGGTAATGGGATCCACACCTCCGGTGGGCTCATCCAGAAAGACAATGGCCGGTTGATGAAAGATGGCCACCGAGAAGGCCAGCTTCTGCTTCCATCCCAGGGGAATCTCGCTGATAAACCTGTCTCTTATCTGCAACATGCCCAAACGTTCCAGAAGTTGCTCCTCCCTGGTAGCAATCTGTTTCTTCCTTAGTCCGTAGATCCCCGCATACAGGCGGATATTTTCCGAAACAGTCAAATCTTCATACAGAGAAAATTTCTGAGACATATAGCCGATCTTTTTCTTAATCTTCTCCCTTTCGCGATAGACATCATGTCCCGCCACCATGATCTCTCCGGAGCTGGGATAGGATAGTCCGCAAAGGATCCGCATGGCCGTGGTCTTTCCTGCCCCGTTGGCCCCCAGGAAGCCAAATATCTCTCCTTTCTCCACATGAAAGCTAAGGCGGTCGTTGGCGGTAAAAGAGCCAAATTTCTTGACCAGATCCTTTACTTCAATGATATGTTCCTGCTGAACCATCAGATCTGCTCTCCATTTGTTAATTGCGACTCACTCCCGTGCTCCATCAGTCCCATAAAACGATCCTCAATGGAGGGGCGAATGGCTTTCCAGGTGATGGAAGGATCGCCCCAGCTTTCAATGAGAGCGCGCATCTCAACTGCCCCCTCTTCCGTCCGCAGGGTCACATGCAACTGGTCGCCAAAGAGCCAGGCGTGCTTGCATGCCTCCATATTCCGGATCTGATCCAGGTAGGCATATACCCCCTTATTACTTTTCAGGGAATAGAGCAATGGGGCTTCCTCAGGTGCAGGACGTGAGGGATCTGAGATATCAAGCAGCTTACCCTTCTGGATCATAGCCACACGGTCGCACATCTCCGCTTCATCCATATATGGAGTGGAGACCACCGTGCATATTCCCTGTTTCTGAATGCCTTTCAGCATCTCCCAGAATTCACGGCGACTTACCGCATCCACACCGGTGGTGGGCTCATCCAGGAGCAAAATCTGTGGTCTGTGAATCAGGGCACATGAAAGTGCCAGTTTCTGCTTCATTCCCCCGGAAAGTTTTCCGGCCAGTCGTTTCTTAAAAGGTGCAATCTGCTCATAGACATCCCTGATCAGGTCATAGTTCTCCGTAACAGTGGTTCCGAAAACCCTGGCATAGAAGGCCAGGTTCTCTTCCACGGTGAGATCCATGTAGAGCGAAAAGCGTCCCGGCATGTAGCCTATGATCTTTCTTACTTCACGATAGTCTTTCACCACATCATATCCATGCATGGTGCAGCGCCCTGCTTCCGGAATCAGCAGAGAGGCCATGATGCGAAAGAGGGTCGATTTTCCTGCCCCATCGGGACCAATTAAGCCAAAGAGCTCCCCGTCGCGGACCTCGAAATCGATCTGATCGAGAGCCTTTAATGCTCCAAATGATTTATCTATATGGTCTATAATCAGCGACATAGGTCAATGTTTTCATCAAAATACCACTTCACCAGGCATCCCTATTTTCAGGCTGCCATCGTTGCTTACCACCACCTTGATGGCATAAACCATATTCACACGCTCCTCCCTGGTCTGAATGATCTTGGGGGTGAATTCGGCCCTGGGAGAGATCCAGCTTACTACTCCGGTAGTTTCCCCCAAAGCCCCTGCTATATCATAACGCACGCTTAGCTCAGCTCCAAGCTTTACCGAGGAAAGCTGCTCTCCCGACAGATAGGCTCTGAGAATCAACTCATCCATCCGGGCCATTTTAAAGAGTGCCTGGCCCGGCACTGCCATTTCCCCCTGCTCCTTATACTTGGTAAGCAGCATGCCGTCTATGGGATTTCTGACCGCACACCTGGCTATCTGGTCCTCCACCTGGCTGATCTGAATCTCCAGGGTCCTTTGTTCTGCATATACTGCATCTTTCTGGGAGGCCGTAGCTGCTATTTGAGCCTCCAGCAGGCTCACCTTTCCGTTAATATCATCCTGCTGTTTGGAAGTAGCTGCTCCTCCTTTTACCAGGTTTTCCACCCGTATTTGTTCCCGTTCAAGGTTGTCCTGTTGTACCCGGCTGGCATGCAGCTGTGCATCCAGGGTTCTGATCCGGGAAACAAGAGTGGAGAAACCCGACTCCAGGCCCAGTTTTTTAAGGAAGAGCTGGGTGGTATCCATACGTACCGATACCTGGTCCTTCTCAAGCAGCTCACCCTCCCCGGGGAGAAATGAGATAATTCGTCCGCCGGATTCAGCGGAGACCATTACTTCGATGGCTTCGAAGTTGCCGTAAGCGTCCGCACTGTTATCCGCCTGGTTACATGCTGCAATGGGCAACAACAGGAAGGATAAAACATATCTTGTATACTTCATGGGTATGAATTTTAAAGGTTGCCCTGGATGGTTAAATAGTTTGCTATGGCCTGCATCAGCATCACCTGGTGAGTTACCAGTGTGATCCTTGCCAGGCTCTCTTTATTCAGTTCTGTTACATAATCTGAAGCGGTCATGGTTCCATTGTCCAGCCGCACGGCTGCCTGTTCCGAAATCTTATTCTGGAGTTCCAGCACCTGCTGGTCCAGCTCCATTGTAAGCCTGTACTGTTCAATCTTTGCCTCCTCCTGGACCAGCAAGGTCTCAATTTCCTTGTCAAAAGAGGCTCGCTGGGTCTGCAAAATCTGCTGCTGGTATCCGATCAGCTGTTTCTCTCTAGAAGTGCTGTTCCAGTCCCATATTTTCCACTTCAGGCCGGCTCCGACCATATAGTAGGAGTCCCAATCCTCACTCATCATATTGTAGCCGGGTTTGCCATAGCCGGTCTGGCCAAAGGCATAAAGTTGTGGCATACGCTTCTTACCCGTCAGCTCCTTCCCCGCCTCCATTGAAGCATGTTTCAGATCGAAGAGCCTGTATTCAGGACGTGTGACAGCTGTGGCTTCTATTTTTTCCAGATGCGGATTCTGCAGTGTGGCCTCCTGGTTAAAGTCTTCTCCACAGATGACTTTTAATGCCGACATATGGGCTTTTTTGTGTGCCTCAAGCTCAATCATGGATTTCATCACCTTCAGACGCTCCACCTCGATCACATGCAACTCAGTTTCCAGTAGGGCTCCATGGGTAACCGCTGTTTGAACGGTCTCCATACGTGCCTGCAGGTTCTCTAAATGAATCTCCAGATTGTGCATGTTTTCCTGTCTGGCCAGCACTGCAAAATAGTACCGGTTCACAATGCCTTTCAGACCATAGAGGTCCACTTCCACCTGCTGGAGATCTGCAGCCAGAAGTGCCTCTTCTAAGCTCTTCTTTCCTTTTGATATTCCCCCGTCGTATAGACTCTGCGAAATATCAAGGTTCAGACCATACTGGTCATGCGGTACCTGTGGGAACTCAACCGGTATGCTTGGATCGGTCAGCGTCACTTCGGTCACATCCGACTGATATGAGAGCTTGCCGTTCAGATCAAGGGACGGATACCAGGAACTGCCAATCTGCTCGATCTTTGTTTCACCCATCTTTTGTATGACGTCCAGGTCTCCCAGGCGGGGAGCATTTTCCCGTGCCATCTGCTGACAGTCCAGCAGCGTAAGGGATTCCTGGGCCAGAGCAGCACCGGAAAACAAGAGTGCCATTAATATAATCAGTGTTCTCATCCGGATTGATTTTGACTTACAATTTGATTTATAATCATGGGTATTAAGACCTTACGATCCTTCATGGCAGAAATGTAAGCCTCCTCGTCCCCACCATAAAGAATATCCAGCGCAACCGGTTTTGCCGCAAATGGAAAAATACAGAGGCTTATCATGCTCAAAATCACCTGCCGGGGATCGAAGTCAATCTTGGAGCTGGCAATTCCCTTCCCCATTTTTTCCATGACCTTATCAGGATCTATTCCCATCTCCTTAATGATCTGAGGCATTCTTTCGGGATTGGAGGAAAGCTCCTGTAGAACAAAGATGGGGATCTGGGGATGCTCCAACATGGTATCGATTATTTTCTCCACCAGTGCAGGCAAGTAGTCATTGAAGGAAATATCGGAGCTCATCATGGCAGCCACATTGGGCACAAAAGTTCCCATTGCTTTGCGGAACACGGCTTCAAAAAGCTGGTCCTTGCTCCTGAAATAATAATTCAGCAGGGTTCGGTTGATCCCTGCATCATCTGCAATATCCTGCATGGAAGTCCCGGCTTTTCCCTTCTGGTAAAAAAGTCTTTCCGCCGATGCAATGATCTTTTCTTCTGTTTCTGTCTGAAGTACCATGGGCTCACAAGTATTTTACAGATATGTTTAACGAACATGTCAAACGACTTCGTAAAACTAATATCTTTTTCTATTCATGTCAAGTTTTTATTGGTAAAAAAATATTAATCGTATCTTTCGAACTTTTAAAATCAGAACTTACAGGTATATAAAATACTATCATAGAACAACTTAATTATGAAGAAGATCCTTTTTCTCCTCCCCCTATCACTGCTTATTTCATGTCAGCCAAAATTTGAAGAGGAAATCACGGTACCTGAGATCGAGGGGCACATTGCCTTTTTGGCTTCCGACGAGCTCTCAGGGCGGTACCCTGGAACCCCTGAAGACCTTCAGTTAGCCGAATACCTTGCCTATGAATTTAAAAAAGCGGGATTACAGCTTTACGAAAAATCGGGGATACAGCATTTTGATATTGTTCAGGAAATAGAGGCAGGAACAGCCAATAGCTTCCAGATGGGCGAATCAGGCCTTACTCTGGACACAGATTACGCGCTCTTCTCTTTCAGTCATTCGGGTGAGGCCAAAGGCGAAGTGATTTTTTCCGGATATGGATTCCAGATTGATGAGGAGGAGCTGCAATGGGACGATTATGCCTCCGAGGATGTTGCCGGAAAATGGGTGATGATCCTGCGGGGTATACCCGGAACGCAGGAAGCCACCTCTCCCTATGTGAATTATAGTGAAGACAGGGGTAAAGCATTGCTGGCCTCCGACCAGGGTGCCGCAGGTGTGATTTTTGTTTCGGGCAGCTCTTTTGACCCAAAGGATCAGCTGGTCAAGTTAAAAGGAAAACAGCATCCTCTTTCTATTCCAGTTGTTCATATAAGCCGTAATGCAGCCAATCAGCTGCTTGCAGCAGCAGGAGTGGACAGTTTGTCTGTTATTGACGCTCAGATTACCACTGCGCTTCAAGCTTCATCCTTGGCCACAGGTATTGAGGTGGATATCACCGTGGATCTCCAACCCAAAAAGATGGAAACCTCCAATGTAATTGCCATGCTGAAGGGATCAGATCCTGCTCTGAATAATGAATATGTGGTAATTGGTGCCCACCATGACCACCTGGGAATGGGCGGTCCAGAAACCTCCTCCCGCGCTCCCGATACCATCGCAGTTCATTATGGAGCTGATGACAATGCATCGGGTGTGGCAGGTGTGCTTGAAGCTTCGGAATGGTTAAGCGCCCAATCGCCTGGACGAAGTGTTCTCTTCGCCACCTTTGGTGCAGAAGAGATGGGACTAATCGGATCCAAATACCTGGTGGAAAATGCCCCCATAGAAATGGAAGACATACAGGTGATGATCAACCTGGATATGATTGGGAGACTTAATGAAGAAAGACAACTGCAAGTAGGCGGCGTCGGTACCTCGCCGGGCTTTAAGAATTTGCTGGATTCGATCAACACTAGCTACGGATTCAACCTGAAATATGCCAACGAAGGCTTTGGTCCATCCGATCATGCAGCCTTTTATGCCGAAGATGTTCCGGTTTTGTTTATATCCACCGGTGCCCACTCCGATTACCATACTCCCGAAGATCAGCTTTCAGCAATCAACCTGGAGGGAACCAGAGACGTGATCGCTTTCGCCTCCGAGGTGGCAGTAGCACTGGCCAGTCAGTCCGAACGCATTGCCTTTACCGAAGCCGGACCCAAAGTGCGTGGTTCTTCCCGCGGAAGAAGGGGTGGAATTACGCTGGGACTGATGCCCGACATGACCTACGATGGCAGTGATGGCATGCCAGTGATGTTTGTGACCGAAGGAAGACCCGCTGCAGTTGGTGGAATCCAGAAAGGAGACGTGATTGTGGCCATTGAAGGAAAAAGCGTTGGGAATGTATACGATTATATGGCCCGACTGGATGGATTGAAAGAAGGGATGTCCATCGTGGTTCAAGTAAAACGGGACGATGATCTCATCGACCTGGTAGTCCGAATCTAAAAACAAAAAAATAAAGCACTATGAAGCTAAAGAAAGTAATGTTCTGGGTTCTGGCAGTGGTGATTTCACTGGCAGCTATGTTTTACCAGCGAATGACCGGGCCCACCTATCCGAAAAAATATGAAATAACTTATCAGAACGAGGAACATACATTTTCCCTTCCACGTTCCAATAATGGAAGACCTGGCGCTTACCCGGTGGAAGTAGAGCTTCCCGAAGCCTTTTCTGCCAATATGGTGTGGCGACTCTACCCTTCAGAGGATCCCTGGAATACCACTGAAATGGTAAGAGAAGGAGATCTTCTGGTTTCAAGCCTCCCCCACCAACCTCCAGCCGGTAAAATTGAATACCACCTGGAATTGATGGCCGATGGCTTACCTATTGATTTGCAAGATGACGAGAATGTGGTCATTCGCTTCCGCGCAGATGTGCCCGCCTGGGCTCTGATTCCCCATGTATTGATGATGATTCTGACCGTGATCTGGTCCATGGCTACCATTATTTTTGCCCTGGCAAATATACCGACCTATAAAAAGCATGTGGGCGTGACCATTATCTTTCTGCTGATTGGTGGATTCATCCTGGGTCCTGTCGTTCAAAAGTACTCCTTCGGACAGTTTTGGACCGGATGGCCGCTGGGTGACGACCTGACAGATAACAAAACCCTATTTGCACTTATAGCTTTTGTGGCTGCCTGGTTCCTCAGGAATAAGTCTTACGGCAGGTGGTTGGCCATTGGAGCAGCCCTGGTGATGTTGGCAGTCTACCTGATTCCCCACAGTATGGGCGGATCTGAGCTGGACCGTGAGTCAGGCGAGGTAGTTACAGGATCGTTGATGTTGTTGGCCGGAAGAGCAGGAATAAAACGAATCCAATAAACAAGGGCACCTCAACAATGCAAAAATATCAGTGTAAAGTCTGTGGGTATGTATACGACCCGGAAGAGGGTGATCCGGATAGCGGAATCGCTCCCGGCACCTCATTTGAAGATATTCCCGAGGATTGGTACTGTCCTGTCTGTGGAGTATACAAAAACGATTTTGAAGCTGTAGAATAGTTGGGCAGTGTTGCGCACTGCATCTATTAGCTACTCTTTGGAGCCTGCTTCAGCATCTCCTGGAGAAATAGCCAGAATTTATCCACCGTGTCTATACGGATACGCTCATCCGGTGTATGGGCACCCTTGATGGTGGGACCAAAGGAGATCATATCCAGGTCGGGATATTTCTGCAAAAAAAGTCCGCACTCCAGTCCGGCATGGATTGCCTTCACATCAGGTTCTTCATTGAAAAGCTGCCGGTAGACTTTTTCCGATATTTTAAGCACCTCTGAGCTAATATCGGGTTTCCAACCGGGATATCCACCAGAATGCCTGATGCTAGCTCCCATCAGCTTGAAGAGAGAGCCCATGCGATCCGCAATATCCTGCTTGGCCGATTCCACACTGCTGCGTTGACTGGTAACTATCTCCAGTGTATCCTCCCCCGTTTGCCTGATGGAGGCCAGGTTGGTAGAAGTCTCTACCAAACCGGGAATGGTCTGACTCATGGAAATTACTCCGTGGGGACAGGCATAGAGGGCATTAAAAAGTCTTCGCTGAAACTTCCTTCGCATGGCAAACTCCGGAACTCCCTGCTCTTCCAGGGTCATGGTAAAGTCAGGCTCTATCATCGCCATCTCGCCCTTTATGATCTGAACAAAGGATTCAAAGTAAACCCGGATCAGCTCCAGGCTGCCAGCAGGAGCCATAATCAATGCTTCAGCCTCCCGGGGAATTGCATTCCTGGCCTTTCCTCCAAAGATGAATGAAAGCCGGATCTTAAAACGCTGATCGGTATTCCAGAGAAAGCGGTTCAGTATCTTGATGGAATTTCCAAATCCCCGGTGAATTTCGTCACCAGAGTGCCCCCCCTGCAATCCGCCTACACGTACTCTGAAAGCAATCCAGTTTCTTTTGACTCTGACTGTCTTATACTTGAAAGTAGCCACCGTATCGGTCCCGCCGGCACATCCGATAAAGATCTCTCCCTCATCCTCTGAATCAAGGTTCAGCAATACAGTACCCTGCAGGAATCCTGGTTGTAATCCCAGGGCCCCTGTCATACCGCTCTCTTCATCAATGGTAAAGAGGCATTCCAGCGGACCGTGTTCTATGCTATCGGAGGCCAGTATGGCCATGGAAGCGGCAACTCCGATACCGTCATCGGCCCCCAGGGTGGTACCCCTGGCTCTAAGCCAACCATCTTCCAGGTAGGCATCAATGGGATCCACATCAAAATCGTGCTTCACCTCAGCATGCTTCTCGCCCACCATGTCGGCATGAGACTGAAGAATAATTCCTTTCCTGTCTTCCATACCCGAAGTAGCGGGCTTGGAAATCAGCAGGTTACCTACCTGGTCCTGTTTGTAATCAAGCTTGTACTTGTTTGCAAACCCAATCAGGTAAGCGATGATTTGATCCTCTTTTTTGGATATCCTGGGAATGGTCAGTATTTCGTTGAAATAAGCCCAAACCTCGGCAGGGTTTAGCTCAGTTATCTTTTGCATAAACGGATTGAATAGTTGGCTATATGTTTTGCAATATCTTTTATCTCAAATATGTTCTTCAGGCATAAAAGAGACTGAATAAAATTCTACTTTCGCAAATATAACATATTCTAATACCTCACACTAACCTGTTTATGAACATGCAGAAACGAACCATTGTAGCACTTCCCGGGGATGGCATCGGGAGAGTTGTACTTGAAGAGACCATACGTGTATTGGAGAAGGCCGGATTTGAGGCTGATTATGTGGAAGGAGATATCGGCTGGGAATTCTGGAAAAGTGAAGGAAATCCCCTGCCCGATCGCACCATTGCCCTATTGGAAAAACATAAGATCGGATTGTTCGGGGCCATCACAAGCAAACCCAAAGATGCTGCAGCTGAAGAACTTGATCCCTCTCTCCGTGAAAAAGGACTGATCTATTCCAGTCCCATTGTAGGTCTCAGACAACATTTTAACCTGGATGTCTGCATCAGGCCGTGCCGGTCCTACAAAGGCAATCCGCTCAACTTCATACGCAGGGGAGCCGGAGATAGCATTGAGGAACCTGCAGTGGATGTTGCCATCTTCAGACAGAATACGGAAGGGCTCTACGGCGGTGTAGAATGGAGCAATCCACCCGATATTGTTTACCAGGGACTTAAGTCCCACCCCAGGTTTGTGAAGAATTTTGGAGATGTACCCGTGGAAGAATTATCCATCTCCACCCGGATCTTTACCAAAAAGGCCACTGAGCGGATTCTCCGGGCAGCCTTTGACTATGCCCGGAAATTCGGATATAAGAGTGTTACGGTATGCGAGAAGCCCAATGTAATAAGGGAAACCTCAGGCATGATGTATAAAATGGCCCAGGAACTACAGGCCGCTGATTATGCTGAGATCGAGCTCTGGAACACCAACATCGATGCACAGATGATGTGGCTCACCAAGAATCCGGAGAACTACGGCGTAATCGTAGCTGGAAATATGTTTGGTGATATTGTCTCCGATGGATTTGCAGGATTAATCGGCGGACTCGGTTTTGCCTGCAGTGCCAACCTGGGCGAGGAAGTTTCGGTTTTTGAACCCACCCACGGATCGGCCCCCAAGTATGCCGACTATCCCGTGAGCATTGTAAATCCCATTGCCATGATGGAGTCGGCCTGCATGATGCTGGATCATATCAATGAAGCGGAGATCGCAAAAAAAATAAGGAAGGCCATTGCCAGTGTGATCCAGGAGGGAAAGGTCCGCACCTACGACATGATGAAAATGACCGGACGGGCCGATGTAGTTGAAAAGGGTGCTGCATCGTCCAAACAAATGGCCGATGTCATCATATCAAAGTTGTAATGTCAAACTAAGCAGAAAATATCACTTATGGCAACAATAAATTCTGAGGTCCTGAAACTATGGCCTGAGCTTGACTGGATTGAGAACCAGCAGCTTCGTGAAAACACAGCAAAAGTATGGGAGAGCGCACTGGAAAAGAGTGTGCTCACCCCTGCCGATCTGAACAGGATCCCCTTTACCCTTTTGTGCGGGCCCGATCTAAAGGTCTCTTTCATGGCCCACAAAAGATCAGTGGTTCATATAGCTCTGGAAAGCGGTAAAAAGATGAATGAGTTCTACGGCGATGAACTACCCGTAGATATGGACGTATTAATCGCCGGTGCCATCCTGGCCGATGTGGGCAAGCTGCTGGAATATGTGCTGGATGAGAACGGCAAAGCGGTACAAGGCAGCTATGGCAAGTACCTGCGTCATCCCTTTTCAGGGGTCTCCCTGGCCGAGAGCTGCGGTGTCCCCCCCGAGGTGTGCCACATCATAGCAGCCCATGCAGGCGAGGGAAATATGGTCAAGCGGAGCACAGAGGCTTTTATCGTGCATCATGCCGACTTTATGACCTTTCTGCCCTTTAAACAAAAAAGTCAAGCCTAAGCTTAAGTCTTGAAAAATGAAATACCGATGTCTTGCAGGAAGCTGCTTAGCCTGGCTGATCCTGCTTATTGGATGCAGTCAGCCCGAGCCACAGCTTCGCTCTATTGAAGGCATCTGGACCTGCACTCCCGAAACAGCCCTGGATTATCCTGAGAGCAAGAGGATCACCGCCCTGTTGATCAATGAAGGCAATGGTGGAATCATAAGGGCCAGGGCGTGTTTTATGTGGGACGGCAGTTATCTTAATCCCTGGAATCTGGAACAAGCATCCTTTAGCGATTCCACACAAACCCTCACCCTTGTAGATGGGGATGGCGATCGCTACGAAGGGATTCTTGATTCGGATCAACATACCATCCGTGGATATTTCTGGTCGGGCGATCCCCGGGACAGTGCCCCACTCGATACAGTTGATTTTGTCAGAGCAGATCCACAACTGGCACAAACGCTCTTTTATCCACGGCCTCCCGGTTCCGCTGGCGAAGCTCCCTATAGCTATACAGTTCCGGAAACCACTGATGACGGACTGCAAACAGCCCGCATCTCCTCACCCACCGGGGATAGTTCTGCTCTGGTTTCCCTGATGAGTGACATTATATCCCAGGAGTATGGAAGAATGGAATCGCTGCTGGTTCTGAAAGATTCCAAGCTTGTACTGGAGGAGTATTTTTATGGCTACGACAGGGCAAAACTTCACAACATACACTCCTGTACCAAGAGCATCGCCTCCTTACAGCTGGGAATTGTTCTGGACCAAAATATGGAGGTAGATCTTACCCTCCCCCTATTCGATTTTTTCCCTGAATATGATACACTTGCCAGAGATGGAAAAGAGTTATGCACCCTGGAGAACCTGCTAACTATGACTGCCGGATTTCCGGTGGATGAAATTCCGGGATGGATTGACCAGGACAATCAGTTGCTGAACATCCTGAGCCGCCCCCTGTCACATATGCCCGGCGATGAGTTTGAATACAACAACGATAACTCCATATTGCTGGGTGGAATTCTGCAGAACATTACCGGAGAACCTGCTGATCAACTGCTTGAAGAATACCTTTTTGGTCCCATGGGTATCTCCAATTATCAATGGGCTTATGTGAACGGACTTCCCCAGTGCCACAGCGACCTTCAGATGTTGCCCAGGGATATGGCAAAAATCGGGCAACTGGTATTGAACAAAGGTAGCTGGGGTGATCAGCAGCTGGTTCAGAAAGAGTGGATCAGGGAATCGACCCGGGTGCAGGTGCAAGAAAGTGAGTTCTTTGATTACGGATATCACTGGTGGCACCGCTCTGCCAGCAACAAAGCCTGGTGGGAAGTGCCTGAGAGAGGATCAAATGAGGAACATGAGATAATCATAGCCCTGGGATTCGGAGGCCAGTATATCATGATCATCAGAGACCTTAATATGGTTGTGGTCACCACTGCAAGTGACTATGCAAATGGACACATGGCACGCAGCAAGATCCCCATGGTCATCGAAAAACTTATTCCCCTTTTTGAGTAGAAGTAAATGATTGATGTATTACATCCGTTTTACCGAGAATCGCCCTTCTATTTCGACGGGTTTGTCATCCTCGGTGGAACTATCATTAAATAAACCACTGAAGCTGCCACTGACTATACCGTCAATGTCGTCCAGGCGGTCTATTTGAATATAGCCTCCGCCTTCCTCCTGGTAATTATCAAATCCGATATAATCATCCCCTCCATTTTTTGAAAGATCTATGGCCACCTGCATTTCCATGGTAAAAGGGTGCTTCCCAAGCGCGGGTTTTTCAATGATCAGCATAATATCAATGTAATTTTCTTCGTGAATTTCAATGACAAATTGTTCATTTTCAAAATCATTATAAGCAAACGCCTCGTCTTCTAAGGCACTCACAACATATGTTCCGCTATTGGGACTTCCCGCTCCGACCACAAAAGAACAAACCTGTGAACCTGTCAGGGCGGACTGTTCTTCTGTCCCAGCGTCCAGGTCCATAAGCAACATAAGCTCATCGTACTCTCTTTGAAGAACCGGGCTGTTCTCTAATTTCTGTATATATGCTGGATTGCTAAGTAAGGTCATCATATCATTAATCACCTCTTTTTCCATCATTCTTTGCATCATCGCATCGTCTTCAGCCTCAGTTAAATCCGGCATCTTGCTGAGTTTGGCGGACAATGATTCTGCCTCTTGCGTAAGTTTAGGTTTTATTTCACCGAGTTTTTTCACCGCATCCTTTTCATTTTGTGTGTCGATAATTTTTAATGCATCATATATATCAGAATAAAACTGGATTACTTCTTTTTCCAGCGAGGCAGGCAGTTGCGAAATTGCAATGTTTGTAATCCCTGCATAAAAAACGACTAATACAAATGCAATCTTTCTTGTCAACGAGTTACGTTTCATAATTTCTTCTATTTTACAAGTCCTTAAGAGTTAGCAAATTATTTCCACTCAATTGCCTGAACAAGATAAAGCTATTCCTGCTCAAGCTGGTCCAGTTTCTCCCTGGTAAAGGGGTTGACACCCAGCTCCAGGGCCTTCCTGAATTGCTCCATGGCCTGTAGCGTATCGCTCTGATCCAGGTAGAAGTCCCCCATGGAATCGTATACATTGGCACTTTCCGGATAATTCTTAATATTCAATTCAAACATGGCCCGGGCCATGGCCGGCTTCATGTTCATTAAATTATAAGCCAGGGTATTCACTTGAGATTCCTGAGGGAGTACCGTGTATCCAAAGTGCTTCGATACCAGTCCATAATGGTCGTCCAGAGCCTCAAGGAGCTCTTTGGGATCATCCTCGGCGTCCTCTTCAAAAAATCTGTCCAGGCCCTTTAACCTGTACCAGGGAAAGAGGAAGCGCAGGGCGTCGTACTCGGTGATCAGCGGAACGCTGCCATGGTCGTCGTCGTCATAGTACTTCCATGAAAATTCCAGGGGTGAATCCTGCTTTTCTTCAAGTTTTTCGATGAGGCTCAGAATGGAACGGATATGGTTGGAAGAACGTGCTGTATCCCCCTTCACCCGTTCCAGATTCAAGCCTTCCTCCATGGTATTGGCAACCCCCATAAACAGAGCCTTGCCTTCCAGGGATGACCCTTCCAGGACAGCGTCGGCCTTATTTACCAGCAGCCAATCGTCCCACCACATGCTTGGATCAATGGCCACATAATTATTGAAAAGGTGGGCTTTGCTAAACAGCGCATGCA
>DAOWFP010000161.1 GCA_030637895.1 Bacteroidota bacterium
ATTCATGTGGGCAACACCAACGATGCCCCGACCTTTACCTTCGTACCGGACACTACAGCCGTTGAAGATGTGCTCTATACATCTACCGTCACAGCATCGGATATAGATGTTGGGGATACCCTGACTTTTACTGCCCCGGTCCTTCCCACATGGTTAAGCTTTAATGATACAACAAATGTGCTTAGCGGAACCCCTGACAATGCCGATGTGGGCGATACCACCGTGACTCTGAGGATCAATGATGGAACAGTTAATGTGGACACCACCTTTGTGATTCATGTGGGCAATACAAATGATGCTCCAACGTATACTGTCGTGCCGGACACCGTAGCTCTGCAGGGAACACTGTATTCATCTGTTGTCTCGGCTGTTGATATTGATGTTGGGGATACCCTGACTTTTACTGCGCCGGTTCTTCCCTCGTGGTTAAGCTTTAATGATACAACAAATGTGCTCAGTGGAACACCTGACAATGCCGATGTGGGCGATACCACCGTGACCCTGAGGATCAATGATGGCACTGTCAATGTGGACACCATCTTTGTGATTCATGTGGGCAATATAAATGATGCTCCTGCCTTTGCCTTCGTCCCGGATACCATGGCCGTGGAGGATGCGCTCTATACATCAATTGTCATTGCTGTGGATATTGATGGAGATACACTGACTTTTACTGCACCCGTTCTTCCCACATGGTTAAGCTTTATTGATTCAACAAATACACTTAGCGGAACTCCGCTCAATGACCATGTGGGGGATGACACAGTTACCCTGAGGATCAATGATGGAACAGTTAATGTGGACACCACCTTTGTGATTCATGTGGGCAATACAAATGATGCCCCGACCTTCACGTCCATACCTGATACGATTACTATGCAGGGAGCACTGTATGCCTATACCGCCACGGCTGCTGATATTGATGTTGGGGATACCCTGAGCTTCACAGCGCCCGTTCTTCCAGCATGGTTAAGTTTCGATACTACAACACATATACTGACTGGAACACCTGGAAATGATTTTGTGGGGAACAACAGTGTGTCCCTTATGATCAATGACGGAACAGTCGTTGAGTTCCAGTCCTTTGTCATAGTAGTGGGAAATGTAAATGATCCTCCCACATTTACATCCACACCTATCACAGAAGCGCGTCCGGGGGTTGCTTATACATATACCATTACAGCAATAGATATTGATGGGGATGCCCTCACCTACACGGCTATTGTACTTCCCGGTTGGTTAACTTTCGATGCTTCAAGCCATATTCTGAGTGCCACTCCCGGAGAGGGAGATGTTGGTGATCAACACGTTACCATAAGAATTTCTGATGGAACACTGTATACAGACCAGACCTTTGTCATTACTGTTGGGTACGGAAATCATGCCCCTACCTTTACCTCCGATCCGGCAACGTCGGTTGTGATAGGAAATTCATATGTATATACCATAACAGCACAGGATATTGATGGTGATGTGCTGACCTATAGTGCGCCTGTGTTACCAGGCTGGTTAACCTACTATCCCGCCACACATGTGATAAGCGGGGTTCCCCGCAGCAGTGATTTAGGTCGGCACGATGTTACCGCGAGGGTATCTGATGGTACTGTGTCGGCAGACCAGTCTTTCCCTATCACAGTCGAAAATGTAAATAGTGCACCAAGCTTTACATCTACTCCGGTGACATATGCCCTTGGGGGAGAATTATATGTTTACCATGCTACAGCTGAGGACGCGGATGACGATGACTTGACCTTTTCTGCTCCCGTGTTGCCCGGCTGGCTGAGCTTCGATGTGAATACACAAGTTCTGCACGGCACTCCTACAAATGCAGATGCAGGTGACTACAATGTAAGACTGAGGGTCTCGGATGGAGATGGTACAGAAGACCAGAACTTTGTTATCACTGTGCAAGTTCAATCCGGTATTGACATAGATGACGTCTTTTCACCCGATTTCATGGTGGTATATCCAAATCCCACCGATGGAAGATTCTTTGTCGAACTATCTGAAGAAATCGAGAAAGAGGTGACCCTGGAGATTATCGATCCCCTTGGAAAAGTTCTTTTACAAGAGGTATTTCCTCCCTACATCCTGATTCAAGGATCGTATGACCTTAGTGATAGGCCTCCGGGCATTTACTTTATTAGAGTTTATCACGATTCTTCCCAGGCAATAAAGAAATTGATAATTCATTAGTGGAACGCAGCTTACCCGGGGGATTCTACTCACCTGCGTTTGTTGACATCCACCTTAATGCCACCCTCACGGGCCAGTTTACTAAGTCTGTATTTGAATGTGAGCATAATATAGCGGCCCATAGTGTTGGAACGGGTTTCGCGAAGGTAGTTCAGCTCACTGATGCGCTGCACATTCTGATTTCTATCAAGCAGGTCATAGCCCGACAGGGTCAGAACACCCCGGTTGTGGGACAGGAAGAAATAGCTGACTTCAGCACGAAGGAGGGGGACCCGGATCGATTCATCCCCACCCAGATCCGAATAGCTGGTTACATCAGCTGTGACTTCAAAATGCCACTTTTCGGTGGGTGTATACTGGAGGTCGGCAAACCAGGAGAGATCAAAATACTGGTTGTTGAGCGACTCCTGGATGTCGTACCAGGTATTGGTTAGGCTTACTCCAAGGCCTGATTCCACATCCCATTTTTTCTTTTTACGGTTGTCAGCACTGAGTGAATAGCGCTGGTTTACCGTAGTGTATCTGTTGTTAACTCCGTTAACCTGGCTCATACCGCGGTTCCAGTTCTCTTCAGCATCCAGGTTGATTTTGATTCCCAGCTTACGAATTGGAGTGGAGAAATCGAGGCTCAAACGTGACCTATAATCATGGTCCACGTTGATGAGGGTTGAGATCTGTACCAGGTCATCTGTTACCGTGGTGGACCAGTTAATCTTATCGCTGGTGTACCCTCCGCTCAGAGCCATCATAAACGAGGTAAAAGAAAATTGGTCAAAGATCAGCCAGTGTAACATAACATTGTGCATGTACTCCGGACGAAGCGAAGGATTCCCGTAATAGATATTCAAGGGATTGAGGTAATTCACCACGGGCAACAACTGGTTCACTGTGGGGGTGTTTACCGATGAGGAGGAGTAGATATTGAACTTCCTGCCTGCTGACGCCGAATAATCCCACGAAAAGCTTGGAGTAAAATAGCGCAGTTCTGCCTTCGGATAAGGAACTTGATTAAGGCTGTTCTCCATAGATCCAAATTCTGCCAGGATCCCTATTGAGAGCTGAGATTTTTTAGTATTCCACCGAAAATTGAACCCGGGCCTGATCCACCGGTAGTCTTTGTTAAAAGCCGGACTCACCGAGTCCACGGGTATTCCCCCATTGCTCAGTGGTCCCTGCACGCGGTCAAGATGCTCCATGGTACCACCCAGTCTGATCACCGGATCCAGATAGAGTCCTTTCCCAATCTTCTGGGTATAGGCCGCTGCAAAAGATAGACCAGCCAGGTCAGTCTGGTTGTCCTGATACTGGTTGAATTGATCAGGGTCATTGCCAGAGCTATAGTCAGTCTGGTTGACGACTCGGATCTGATTCAGGCCTTTGGAGTAGTTTCCGTCGGCCGAGAATTTCAGCACCGATTTATTCTTCCCAATCATTCGGTAATAGGTGCCCGACAGGTTTCCACTGACCCGGTCCGATTGCTCCCTCCTGTTGCTTAACAGGCTGCTCATCAGCTCTTCTCCGATCATGTTGTCGGTTTGCTGGAGCCGGGCCAGGTCATTGTACATCAGGCCCATGTTCCCGCTAAAGATCAGGTTGTGAGTGGAATCGATCCTTCTTCTTAAACCAAAGTTGATGCGGTGGACCATGTTCCCTGTATTTTGCTTCGTCGAATCGCTGGTGGTGTAAGTTCCTTCTTCGGTATAACGCTCCGTATGAGTCAACTGCTCCAGATCCTTGTCGCTCCCGTTGATCAGGTAAGAAATATAGCTCCGGTTGTGCTTGTCGGTGGAGTAGGAAAAATTGAGTCCGCCTGCCCCCAAGGTGGCCAGTCCGTCAACGGGCTGACCAAAATTGACCGGGAAAGCGTTGTCCCCTCCCAGGGAGATTTTGGCCGATCCGCCGCCGCCCTTCATGGCTGAAATCCCCCCATTGAAATCAAGGTAATCGTTGAATGAAAATCCGTACTCATTCACGTTGTTGATCATGCCCAGTGCGGCCATCTGGACTTTATCCGTAAAGCGGTACACCTTCCCGCTGGCCTTATAATGCTGATCGCTTCCATACCCGGCCAGCACATCGCCGAACACCCCTTTCTTCTTATCCTTCTTCAGTTCCAGGTTTACCGTTTTATTGCGGGTTCCGTCATCGATGCCTGTGAATTCCGATTCGTCAGACTTCTTATCATACACTTTCACTTTATCGATGGCATCGGCCGGGATGTTCCTGGTGGCCACAGTAGGATCGCTACCGAAAAACTCCTTGCCATCCACATAGACAGCGTTAACATCCTCTCCCAATGCCTTGATGTTCCCCGCACGATCGACCTCCACTCCGGGCAATTTTTTTAGCAGCTCCTCGGTCATGGCATCGGGCCGGGTCTTGAAAGCTGCTGCGTTGTAAACCACCGTATCGCCATGGATCTGCAGGGGAACCGCCTCTCCTACCACCTCTGCTCCTTCCAGGTCCACCGGTAAGGGCTGCATCACTATATCCCCCACATCCGATCCTTCGGCCCTGGGAATACCAAGGAGATTGTAAAAGGTGGTGAAGCCTATGAAAGAAGCCTGCAAAAGATAAGAGCCTTCTTTGATGTTCCTTATTTCGAATTGTCCCTGTGCATTGGTGATCCCAAAGAATTCCATGGTGGAATCGACCGGATTCAAAAGCACCACCGTACCCGAAACCAGGGGGTTTACCTGGTCGTCAAACAGCCGTCCGCTCAGGGACCAGCTCTGCCCATTTGCCTGCAAGACAAAAAATACGGACAACACCCATAAAAAAAAGCTCTTTCTTCTCATCACCTTCGAACCTGATTCAATGCCTTACCTATTGTTGGATCCTTATCACTACAGCATGGCCCGACCCTGCAGACCCGTCTTCACCCTCTTCCACGCCCATCTCTTTCAACTTCTCGGCCACAATGGCCTGGTACTCCTCTGAAGTGACCTTTTTTCCCTTGGTGGGCTTCTTCAACACACTATTATCCACGGGTTTAAGCTCAACACTAATAGCCTTCAACTTCCGGTCGCCATCGTTCATCTCCACGGCCAACACCAGTCCGGGAAGATTGCTGTACTTGCCTGGTCCTGCCGCCACAGGGATCAGGGGTGTAAACCAGGCATGTACATCCTTCCCATCCACCTCGCTAATGGCTTCCTGACAGGCATAGTCCAGAATCGTAAGCTGCTTGCCTGTCATCTTCCATTTTTCTGGTTCCAGGTCCGATTCAATCAGGAAGACACGCGACATAAATTCCTGCTGCTCGATCACCTTTTTATGGGTCAGATCGATGTAGGTCTTATTGTCCGGTTCGTACATTTTGAAAATCATCCCACTTCCTTCCATGGGTACATCCTCCTCAGGATCATCTTTCTGGTGGTTTTCAAATATGGCCACCTCCTCCGTAAAATGGAGGATCTTTTCCGTTTTCCTCTCTTTTGGGATTTGCGCCGCCATTTGTGCATCAACTCCTTCCAGTTGAATATCCAGTTTTACCAGCTCTTCGTAGACAACTGATCCGGAAAGAAGGAAACCATTGTTAGTTTGCTGGGCATTAACCATGCACAGGGTGACCAGAAATCCAAAAGCAAATATTAGTTTTTTCATAGCTCTGTTTTTGTTTCAAAAGTAAAGGCCAGCTTGTGATTTCATGGTTAATGAACCACCAATAATGGTTAATTAAGGTTAATGAACAGGAATAGAAGCCCGGAGGTACTTATATTTGTACCAGATGAAATCTCCCGGAACCAGACATCGTTTTATGGCAGCACTTATGATTAGCAGTCAGTTGCTGCTTACCGCATTTGTGGTTTACTGGCTATTGGGCCAGTATCGGGATGGGAAAGAGCAGCTACACGAGCAGTTGAAACATGAGTATTACCAGGTACATGACCAGCTTGTGGATTCCATGTTGTTGAAGCATCTGGTTCTTCCTTCATTAGCAGGTTCGGTCAAGATAGAGGTCGTTCACCAGGATACCGATGACCCTCAAATAATGCTTGACTCTGTTTCAACCGTATTGATGAGAAAGCAGTATGTTGACGAACTCCCCGATGACATTGAATTTCATGCCTTTCACCTGGACGGGTCGGCCGGCTCTGATACAGGAACACGGTCCATTGATATTACTTCTACGATCACTGATGAGGAGAGGATGGTAAGAAGCGTGAAGCTCTTTATCAATGAAAACCCGGAGGCCTTCCGAAGCGATACAGGCATGCAAGTTTACACCATGAAGCTCGATTCATCCTCCCTGGTATTTAATATGGAGAGTGCCCTTGAAGAAAAAGAGTGGACATTTGCACTTCAGTGGCCCGGGGAGGATCTGAGCAAAACAGATCGGGCTGCGATTCATGGAATCTTGCTGGGCGGTGAGCCAAGCAGCCAATTGCCTGTCATTCAGGTACAAAAGTACAATGCCTACCTGATCCGTTCAATTCTTCCACAGATGCTGTTCGTACTGATCCTCCTGTTACTCTCCGCTTCGGCCCTGCTGTTTGCGTACAGGAGTCTGAACAGACAGCTTGCCCTGAACAAGCTCAGAGACGATTTTATCGGCAATATCAGTCATGAATTAAAGACACCTGTCTCTACGGTCAAGATTGCCCTGGAGGCCCTACACAAATACGATATACAAAAGGATCCCAAGGTATCGGGGGAATACCTCAAGATGGCTGCCAGTGAAGTGGCACGCCTGGAGAAGCTGGTAGGAAGAGTTCTTCATCACGATATGCTGAGGAATCCTTCTCTGGTACTGCAGAAGGAGCATTGCGACCTTGGCGGGATGGTCCAAAGGGTATTGAGGACCCTTGAAATCCCCATAAGGGAAACCGGTGCTGAAATCACTGTATTAAAGAAAGATAAAGCCTGTTTGATAAATGTAGATCCAGTCTATATGGAGGGGGTGATTCTGAATCTGTTGGATAACAGTCTTAAATATGCAGGGGCAGAGCCGGAAATTGAGATTCAGATCGGCCTAGATGGTTCCGGGACGACTCTTTCGGTCCTGGATCATGGACCGGGGATCCCCAGGGAGTTCAGGGAACAGGTTTTTGAGAAATTTTTCCGTGTCCCGGCAGGCGATAAACACAATGTGAAGGGATACGGCCTGGGTCTTAATTTTGCTTCTCAGGTGATGGCGAAACACGGGGGTTCCATCTCCCTGAAGCAAAATCCTGCAGGCGGCAGTATTTTTTTGCTCCATTTTCCAAACACACAAGCATGAAAGCCAGGGTGCTCTACATAGAAGATGAGAAACACCTGGGTCAAATTGTAAAAGAGACCCTTGAAAAACAGGGATACCAGTTGGTCTGGGAGACTGATGGTGCTCAGGTAATGAAGCATCTGCATGGTTCTTTCGATCCGGATATCTGTGTGCTTGATATCATGCTCCCCCATGTGGATGGCTATGAATTATGTTATCAGATCAAAAGCCTGAGGCCATCTCTACCAGTCATATTCCTTACGGCAAAAACGGAGACTGCAGATCTGGTCAGGGGGTTTGAAGCCGGGGGAACCGACTATATCCGGAAACCTTTCAGTATGGAGGAGTTGATGGTACGGATAGAAAACCAGCTCCTGCTGAGCAATGGAAATGCTTCCGGGTCCGGAACAATGGAAGAAGAGATCCAGTTGGGCAGCTATACGTATTACTCCCAGCGATACGAACTGGTCTATTCCGATGAGGTGATACAACTTTCCCAGCGCGAAAGTGAGATCATCACCCAACTGGTCGGCTCCCTGAACCGGGTCATCGACCGTAAAAATTTATTGATAGCAGTATGGGGTGACGACTCCTTCTTTAACTCCCGTAATCTGGATGTCTATATCCGGAAGATCAGAGAATACTTCAAACACGATCCAGGTATACGGATCCAAACACTCAAAGGCAAAGGCTACCTCTTCCTGGTTCCCCACGAATCAAAATAGTCTGACCGGAGATTTGGAAGACCTTCTATTTCCTCAGTTCAACTGCCAAAATGTCAATTTCGCCGCATTGGCTCAATATTTGACCTATCAGGGTCAAATTATTGATTCGTATTAGCGTATATAAAAATGGCAAAGAAGTCTGAAAAAGCTGAAAACCAGCAAAATAAGAAGATAGAAGTTGAGGAAACCATGAAGCAGGAGGAAGCTCAGGAGCAGCCCGATCAACAGCCTGCATCGGAGGAGACTGAAGTAGAAGAGAAAGAGGAGCCGAAAAAAGAGCCCACTGTGGAAGAAAAACTGGCAGAATTGCAGGATCGTTACCTGCGACTGTCAGCCGAATATGACAACTTCCGGAAAAGAACCCTGAAAGAGAAGATTGACCTGCAGAAGAGTGCCAATGCTTACCTTCTGGAGGCCATTCTGCCTGTGGCAGATGATTTCGACCGGGCCATGCAGTCGGTGGATGAGGCCAAAGACATTAAAGCAGTCAAAGAGGGAATGAAGCTGATCTCAGGCAAATTCTCTGCTTTCCTCAACCAGCATGGTGTCAAAGAGATTGGGGCGGTAAATAAGAAATTTGATACAGATTTGCACGAAGCGATCACCAAAATCCCTGCTCCATCTAAAAAACTGAAGGGCAAGGTGGTGGATGTTGTTCAGAAAGGCTACTTCCTGAACGAAAAGGTCTTGAGATTTTCAAAGGTGGTTATAGGGGAATAAGATGGGAAAAAGAGATTATTACGAAACACTAGGCGTATCCAAAGATGCTGCCCAGGACGAGATTAAGAAGGCGTACCGGAAACAGGCGCTGCAGTATCATCCCGATAAGAATCAGGGCGATAATGAGGCTGAAGAGAAGTTCAAGGAGGCTGCTGAAGCTTATGAGGTTCTGTCCGATGCCCAGAAACGGCAAAAATATGACCAGTTTGGACATGCAGCTTTTCAAAACGGCGGCGGCGGCGGATTCCATGGTGGCGGAATGACCATGGAGGATATTTTCTCCCAGTTCGGGGATATCTTTGGTGGATTTGGCGGCTTTGGCGGTTTTGGCGGCTTCGGTGGAAGCTCCAGGGGTGGTGGAGTCACAAAAGGATCCAACCTGCGCGTCAAAGTAACCCTTAACCTGGAAGAGGTGGCCAAGGGTGTGGAGAAGAAAATCAAAGTGAAAAAATATGTCTCCTGTGATGCCTGTGGCGGATCGGGGGCTAAACACGGTACTGCCAAAGATACCTGTCACACCTGTCACGGACAGGGCCAGGTAACCCGTGTTACCAATACCTTCCTGGGGCAGATGCAGACAGCATCCGCCTGCCCCACCTGTCACGGCGAGGGAACCACCATCAGTCAGAAGTGCGAATCGTGCTACGGTGAAGGAATGGTAAAGGAGGAGGAAGTGATCAAAATCAACATCCCTGCCGGTGTAGCGGAAGGGATGCAGGTGAAGATGAGCGGGAAAGGCAATGCAGCCCGCCGTGGTGGCATCAATGGTGATCTCATGGTCATTATCCATGAGGAAAACCATCCCGAACTGACCAGGGACGGAAGCGATCTGCTCTACTATCTGTACCTGAGTATCCCGCAGGCCACCCTGGGTGCCACCGTGGAGATTCCCACTGTGGGAGGAAGGGCCAAAATCAAGATCGAAGCAGGAACCCAGCCGGGAAGAGTTCTGCGACTCAGGGGAAAAGGCGTGCCCGAGGTCAATGGTTACGGAAAAGGCGATCTGCTGGTACAGATCAATGTGTGGATTCCCAAATCGCTGGAAAAAGAGGAAAAAAAGGTATTTGAAAAAATGGAACAATCGGATACCTTTACTCCCCGACCCGACAAAAATGAACACGGTTTTTTCAACCGGATGAAAAATTTCTTTGAATGAATCTTATTTCTGCCAGTGAAGTTGTCAAGGACTTTAGCGGACACAGGGCACTGAACCATGTATCCATGGAGGTCCCCGAAGGCAGCATCTATGGCCTGCTTGGACCCAATGGTGCCGGAAAGACCACCCTGCTCCGCATTATCAACCAGATCACCGCACCCGACCAGGGCTCCATTCTTTTCGAGGGAACACCCATTGGTCAGGAACACCGTCATCTGATCGGCTACCTTCCGGAGGAGCGGGGACTCTATAAGAAGATGAAGGTTGGTGAGCAGGCACTCTACCTGGCGCAACTGAAGGGACTCTCCCGGCAGGAGGCCATGAAGCGGCTGAAAATCTGGTTCAGCAAATTTGAAATTGAGGCATGGTGGGACAAGAAGGTGGAAGAGCTTTCCAAGGGAATGGCACAGAAGGTGCAATTTATTACCACGGTGCTGCACGAGCCAAAGCTCCTGATCTTCGATGAACCCTTCAGCGGTTTCGACCCCATCAATGTGAACCTGCTGAAGCACGAGATCCTTCAGATGAAAGCACGGGGAGCCACCATCATCTTTTCCACCCATAACATGTCATCTGTGGAGGAGTTATGTGACCACATAACCCTTATCAATGAATCGGAAACAGTATTGCAGGGAGAAATTTCAGAGGTTAGGGAACGCTACCGGGCCAACAAGTACCAGCTTATATTTCAGGGCAGTGAAGAACAGCTGGCCAAGGGCCTGGATTCGAGGTTCGAATTGCTGAGCATGGAGGAGAACGGAATGGGCCAGAGGGCTACCATCAGGATAAAGAGCGAGAAGGAAGGATCGGGCGACCTGATCAGAAACCTGGTGGAGATCACTGAGATCAAAGCCTTCAAAGAAATATTACCGGGTATGAATGATATATTTATCCAGGTGGTCAATGACACCAATGTAAAGAAGGGGGCCTGAGCATGAATAAGATTAGTTTAATTATTCGGAGGGAATACCTTACCCGCATCAGGAAGAAGTCCTTTATCATCATGTCCGTTCTTGGTCCCCTGATATTTGCAGCCTATATTTTGATCCCCATGTACTTTGCCACCCTGGAGGACAAAGAGGAGAAGCTGATGGTGGTGATTGACGACTCAGGGCTTTTTACTGAGCGGGGACCAAATGGTCCGGTATTTATTATCCAGGGAACCGAAACCCTGAAATTCCAGGTAGTAGAGGGTGTCCCCGTTAATACTTTCAGGGAGACTTTTGAGGAGTCTGGTTACTATGGTCTGCTTTTTATCCCTTCCAATATACTGGCTTCAGAATCCTCTTTAATTTACTCCACCAATCAAACCTCCTTAGTGATCTCGGAGTACCTGGAACGCTCCATGGAAAGCGAAATTGAAGATCTGAAACTGGCGTCCCATGAGATCGAGGACATAGATAAGATC
The DNA here is from genome assembly GCA_030637895.1 of Bacteroidota bacterium. GTDB lineage: Bacteria > Bacteroidota > Bacteroidia > Bacteroidales. The sequence continues at coordinate 11,409 of DAOWFP010000161.1, forward strand.
CTTGCAGAGGTGGAGACCAGTATCAATGTCAGAAATATCAAATGGACCAGGGATGGAAAGACCCAGGAGAGTAACACCGGTGTGATAATGGGCATTGGGTACCTGGGGGGTATGCTTATCTTTTTCTTTATCTTCTTCTTTGGCTCCCAGGTGATGCGTGGGGTAATCGAGGAAAAGGTGAGTCGCATCATTGAAGTGATTGTCAGTTCAGTAAAACCCTACCAATTGATGATGGGCAAGATCGTCGGAGTGGGACTGGTTGGTCTCACCCAGTTCCTGATCTGGATGCTGTTATCGGCCGTGTTAGTCACCGGACTGAAAGCGGTTGTTTTCCCGGAACTAAACCAGACTCCCACCGAACAGGTGGTATCGTCCGATCTCTTTGACAAGGGAGCCGGTGTTCAGGATATGAGCCAGCCTTCACCTGAGATCCTGGCAGGTGAAGATATGGATATGGCAAAGGAAATTTTTGCCTCCCTAAAATCGATCTCTGTGGGTATGATCTTAGCGTCCTTCCTCTTTTACTTTATTTTCGGTTACCTGCTCTATGCCTCCATGTTTGCAGTCATCGGCTCGATGGTGGATAATGAGACAGATACACAACAGCTGATCTTCCCGGTAATCTTTCCACTGATCCTGGGTATCTATGTGATGATCAACGCTATTAATAATCCGGATAATGCCCTGTCGTTCTGGTTCAGCATCATCCCCTTCACCTCGCCGGTGGTCATGATGGTGCGGATCCCCTTTGGAGTTCCCTGGTGGCAGCTTGCCCTTTCCGGCTCCTTGCTCATCTCCACCTTTCTGGGAATGACCTGGGTAGCCGCCAAAGTATATCGTACCGGCATCCTGATGTATGGGAAGAAGGTAAGTTATAAGGAGGTCTGGAAATGGCTAAGGTATAGCTCATGATAACAGCGATCCTGGATTTCGGCACCAACACCTTTAACCTCCTGATTGCTGAAAGGAAGGAACGCGGTTTCAGTATCCTGCACACCAGCAAGCAGCCTGTAAAACTTGGGAAAGGGGGTATTCAGGCGAATCGAATTGCTCCCGATGCAAAGGAACGCGGTTTCGTTGCCATTCAGAACCTCATGGAGATCATTGCCTTATATGATGTGGATGAAATCCGGGCCTTTGCCACTTCGGCCATCAGGAATGCAGCCAACGGAGAGAAATTTACCGAGGATGTATACCGGAAGTTTGGTTTCAGGGTCAGGGTGATCCCCGGTGAGCGGGAAGCAGAACTAATCTACAAAGGGGTACGCCAGGCTGTTTCCTTCGATGAAACCAATATGATGATCCTCGATATCGGGGGAGGCAGCAATGAATTTATCATCTGTAATATTAAGGGAATTGTCTGGAAACACAGTTTCGAACTGGGTATGGCCAGACTGATGGAGCTATTCACACTTTCGGATCCCATTACCTCTGAGGAGATCCGGGCCCTTGAATCCTATTTTATGGAGAAACTCACACCCCTGCTTGAGGTGGTAAAACTGGCCAAGCCACACACTCTTATTGGGGCATCCGGATCTTTTGATACCTTTCATGCATTGATCCGCCACCACATGGGGTGGGAAGAGGATCAGATGCACGGAAGAGAGATCTCCATAAAAGCCTACAGGAAGATTCACCAGCTGCTGCTGCAATCCACTGCAGAACAACGCAGGACCATGCCTGGTATGGAACCTGTACGGGTAGAGATGATTGTGGCCGCCACGATTTTTGTTAATTTTGTGATACGAAGCTGCAATATCTCTTACCTTCATCATTCAGAATTTGCACTAAAAGAAGGGGTCATTTCCGAACTGGTAGGCCTTTGAGTTCAAACTTACAATTATGGTAAATATCCTGGTAATAGACGACGAAAGAAGTATCCGGAATACACTGAAGGAGATTCTTGAATATGAAAAATTCAAGGTGGAGCTGGCCGAACATGGTGCCGAGGGCCTGGAAAAATACAGAAAGGGAAGCTACGACATCGTATTGTGCGATATAAAGATGCCCGAAATGGATGGACTGGAAGTGCTGGAGAAGATATTCGAGGAGGAAGGGGATGCCCAGGTGATCATGATCTCGGGACATGGAAATATTGACAAC
>DAOWFP010000021.1 GCA_030637895.1 Bacteroidota bacterium
GCACCGGATCGGCGCCCAACTCTGCGGCTATCTTGCTACATGCCATACTCGACATGCGTGGACTGGCAGAAGCGCTGTCGGTGAAGTTTACTGCTGCAACCAGCTCCGTGACCAAAGCAATATCGCGCTTCAATTTTCCGGTGGCCGTACTAAGGGGTGGGCTTACCTCGGCGGTAATTGCAAATTTTCCTGATTTTAACTCCTTCTCCAGCTTTGAGTATGGTTCAGCATAGGCCGGTGCATGGTAAAGTGAATCACCTATCCACCAGGCGGGTTGTCTGACCGGCTGAAAGACTGCTTCCCAGGATAGCTTTTTCTTCTCTTTGTTGCCTGAGAATCGCTCTTTGATAAAGGAGCCGGTCCCAAACTTCCGCATTGACCGTACCACATCCCCCCATGTTTCAGTTCCCACCTTGTCCCAGTCCAGCGGAGGCAGTACTTCAAGCAACATATGTTCGCGTCCCATTTTGAAAGAGCGTTCATAGATCTTGTACCAGATGCAGGGGCGGGTCTCATCCACATAGCATTTCTCCGGTGTGGATCCGCCACATGGCCCGTTGCGCATGCCTTTGGGACATTCCATTGGACAAATAAAGGCGGTTTCCTGCAAAAGACAGTTTCCACACATCCTGCAACCAAACATGGGGCCTTTGATCCATCGCTCAACTTTTCTCAGTACCCTTTTTCCAAAGGCTTCCCTTTTAAATGGAAAGAAGGGGGGCTGCCATCTTCGGCCTGGAGTAAATAACGCCATCAGTCTTTGTTTTTCTAAGAGTTTTTTAAAGCCTCCTGGTTGTAGAAGAATTCTGTAAACCGCATTGCAAATTCGTCTTTGCCCCTGATCAGGTCCATGGCCCTGACAAAAGTGGTAATTTTGGCCGGGTTTGCGATGGGACAACTCAGTCCGTTCCAGATGGAGATGGCCATATGGGCATTGTTCAGCTCTACCCTGTTAGGCAGACCAAAGGAGATGTTGCTTGCACCCTGTGTTATATTGAGTCCCAGCCTGTCGTGAACCAGTTTAATGGTCTCCAGCGTGACCATGCAGGCATTGGGGTCTGCACTGACTGCCATAGCCAGTGGATCGATCACCACATCTTCCTGTGGAATACCGGTCTGGATAGCTCGGTTGAGGATCTTTTCAGCAATCTGAAATCTTTTTTCGGGATCCAGTGTGATCCCGTCATCATCCATTACCAGTCCGATCACAGCTGCTCCATGTTCCTTTGCCACGGGAAGAATCGCCTGCAGGGATTTCTCTTCACCATTGACCGAATTGATCAGTGGTTTTCCCAGGGTCACTTTAAGGGCAGCCTCAATGGCCTTCGGATTGGGCGAGTCCAGACAGAGCGGAATGTCAAAAGCTTCCTGGATTGCCTGTACAGTTTCGGGCAAAAGTGCCTCATCGTCCACTCCCGGGAAGCCCACATTTACATCCAGAACATCGGCTCCGGTTTCTATCTGAGATTTTGCCAGCTGGAGGGCGAACTCAAAATCATGTGCCTTGAGGGTCTCAACCAGTTTCTTCCTGCGGGTGGGGTTGATACTTTCACCTATAATGACCACCGGGCCTTCTGTGTCGATGATCAATTCTGTTGTTTTACCTTTGAGTATGGTTTGCATAGGAAAAGTTAGTGAGTTAATGGGTTAACAAGTCAATTTATCCTAAAAACAGAGGATTACATGAGACCGGTGATATTTCCGTTGTTGTCGATGCTGATGTTCTCCGATGCCGGATGAGCAGGCAGACCTGGCATTCGCATAATATTACCGGTGATGGGGATCAGGAAACCCGCCCCTGAGGCAATCTCAATTTCGCGTACAGTGATGATGAAATCTTTGGGTCTGCCCAGTAATGCAGGATTGTCTGAGAGCGACTTCTGAGTTTTGGCAATACAGATCGGCATCTGTTCCAGTCCCAATTCAGCAATCTTTTTCAGATCCTTTTTGGCCTGGGGAGAATAATCCACATGTTCGGCACCATAAATTTTTGTGGCCAGGGTTTCAATCTTCTTCTTTACCGGCCAGCTCCAGTCATACATGGGATCAAATACAGGAGGATCGGTCTCCACTACTTCAATCACTTTGTGTGCCAGATCAATGGCTCCTTCTCCTCCTTTGGCCCAGAGATCAGCCACAGCACACTTCACTCCAAGATCCTGCGCTTTTTCCTGAATGATCCGGACCTCTTCATCCGTATCAGAACTGAAGCGGTTGATTGCTATGACAGGTGTCACGTTAAATTGCCTGATATTTTCAAGGTGTTTCTCCAGGTTGGGCAATCCTTTCCTGAGCGCATCGCAATCAGGTTCCGTCAGCATTTTCAGATCGGCTCCGCCATGGTATTTTAAGGCCCTTATGGTCGTAGTTAAAACAACTGCCTTTGGAGAGAGACCAGCACTCTGACACTTGATATCGAAAAACTTTTCGGCTCCCAGGTCAAATCCAAACCCGGCTTCTGTCACTGTATAATCTGAGAAAGTCATTCCCATTCGTGTGGCTATCACCGAATTGGTTCCCTGAGCAATATTGGCAAAGGGACCTCCATGTATGATGGCAGGATTTCCTTCAATGGTCTGTACCAGGTTGGGTTTGATGGCATCTTTGAGCAGTGCCGCCATGGCACCACCAGCATTCAGGTCGCGTGCGTAAATTGGTTTCTTTTGGAACGTATAGCCGATGAAGATATTTCCCAGCCTGATCTTCAGGTCATGCAGATCAGCAGCCAGGCAGAGGATGGCCATGATCTCAGATGCTGCGGTAATATCAAATCCTGTTTCCCTTGGGATACCTGAAGTCGTTCCACCCAATCCCACTACTATTTTCCGTAGCGACCTGTCGTTCATATCCACAACCCGTTTCCAGGAGATGGTTCGTGGATCCAGCCCAAGACCATTGGTTTTACTTTGAATGTTATTATCTATGACTGCTGCCAGCAGGTTGTGGGCCTTTTCAATGGCTGAAAAATCCCCGGTGAAATGCAGGTTGATGTCCTCCATGGGAAGTACCTGTGAATAGCCTCCCCCGGTGGCTCCGCCTTTGATCCCAAATACAGGACCAAGTGAAGGTTCTCTCAGAACAACAGTAGTTTTCTTACCTACCTTGTTCAATCCTTCAGACAAGCCTATAGAAACAGTGGTTTTACCTTCTCCTGCCGGGGTGGGAGAGATTGCGGAGACAAGGATCAGCTTGCTTTTCGCTACCTTCTTCTCATCAATGTATGAGAGGGGAATTTTTGCTTTATACTTGCCATACATCTCAATATCATCTTCGCTCACTCCAAATTTCTTTGCGATTTTAGAGATGTGGTGAAGATCAACTTTTCTTGCAATATCCAAATCGGTCATAGTAGTATATGTTATAAAATAAATGCTTAGTTAAAAGGATGCTGTTTGCGCAGATAGATGAACCAATAGGCCAGGCCCACGAAAAAAGCTCCCCCAATGATATTTCCAATGCTTACCGGAAGAAGATTCACAATGAAATAGTTGCTCCAGGTGAGGGATCCGAATTGATCAGGTGATGTGCCGATCATGCTCCACAGCACTGGATCGCCCAGCTCTTTTACCAGAATACCCATAGGGATGAAATACATATTGGCCACACTGTGCTCAAAGCCTGCGGCAACAAAGGCCGTGATTGGAAAAATAATAGCTAATATTTTACCATGGACTGAACTGGCGCTGTAGCATAGCCAGATGGCCAGACAGACCAAAATATTGCATAGTATCCCCAGCACAATGGCCTGAATGAAACCCAGCTGGCATTTTGCCTCAGCAATGTGCAATATATTGGAGCCAATTACTCCTTCTCCGAACAGATAGTGGCCCGATAGCAGCATTAGAATAACTATTGAGAATGCACCAAACATGTTACCCACATAGACGATGAGCCAATTCAGAAGTACCTGTTTTGTGGTTATTTTCCCACTGGCCCAGGCCATCGTAAGGAGGTTGTTTCCTGTAAACAGTTCAGCCCCCCCAACCACCACAAGGATAAGACCGAGACTGAAGGTAACTCCTCCCAGCAGTTTTGTGATTCCAAATGCCATGGTCGATCCCGATGTAACCAGGGTGGCGAAAACAGCACCGAATGCAATAAAAGCCCCTGCTAGAACTGCAAGAACTGCTGTTTTTATCATATCCTGGTGAGCTTTTGATACACCAATGTCTTCAGCTGTTTGCGCCATCTCTTGTGGTAGCAATGCATTCACTGATCTTGAATAAGAATTGTTCTCCATCTTATCGGATAGGGTCCTGTTTGTAATATGTTCGACAATATCCATGTACAAATATATTGTGGTTTCAGGGGGTAAACGATCATCATAGTTACCCTATTCTAATGCTATATTTGCAAAAGAATGACAAAAGGTTAAGATTACCGGCGTAATTCTCTGAACTGGGTTGGGGTCTTGTTAATGAACTTCCTGAATTGCTTGTTGAAATGGCTCAGGTTGTTGAATCCGCAATCATAACTGATGTCAACAATGTTCAGATCCGTGTTCAGGAGCAATTGGCATGAGTAGTCAATTTTGATCTTGTTCAGGTATTCAAAAATTGTTAATCCGGTGGAGGATTTGAAAAATCTGCAGGCTGAGGCTGGTGCCATATGTACGATATCTGCTACCTCATAAAGATCTATATCATTCTGGTAATTTTTCATGAGGAATTCGTGGATGCGGTTCACCCTGGAATTGGTTGTTTTAAATTTGGTTTTCACATAATCGGCACTGGCCAGGTAGGAAAATGAATCGCTCCTTCCAATAAGATCCATGATCTCGTAGAAAAACATCAATCGTTTTATGCGGTTCAAATAGGGGAGCTGCAGCATGATCCTGCTTACTTCATTTAATGTTGTTCCGGTAATCCTGATCCCTCTTTCTGATAAGTTAACAGCTTTTTGTACATGATCAAATTCAGGCAGCCCGGTGAGTCCTGCAGGCAATATGTCGTTGTTAAAAAGCATGTATACAGACTCTAGGGTTCTTCCGGAATGTTGCCTGCCGTGGGATTTTTCAGAGAACCATACATGGGGTATCCGGGGACCGATGAAAATCAAATCACCAGGATGGAATGATTCAATGGAATCGCCAACAAGTCTCTTTCCCGAGCCTTCAGTAATAAAGCTTAGTTCAAACTCCTGGTGGTAGTGCCAGTGGCTCTTATCGATATGGTCCTGAAATATGCCGATATAGAAAGATTCATCAGGATTCAACTTGAACTGTTCCATTAACTCCCTCATGCTAATTTTATTTTGTATAAAAATAGCGAATCGGTCAATATAGCATCATAAATTGTGAAAGAAATATCAATCAGATAGATTGTAATGGCTAATTTTACATTGTGAATGAATAACAATTTTAACTAAATCCTGAAGTAATGGAGTCCATTTTAGCAAAACTTGGTGAAGCCGTGGAATTTGGTAAAGTAGATAAAAATTCGCCTTATCCACCAAATTTGAAAGGTCAGGATGGCTCAGATGAACTGGCCAGAGAAGCCCTTGATACAGGGGTTCCACCCAATAGCATTCTCACCGATGCGCTGGTCCCAGCCATGGATCGTGTGGGACAAAAATTTTCTGAGAACAAAATTTTTGTTCCCCAGATGCTTATGTCTGCAAAAGCAATGAGTGCAGCGATGGCTCACCTGAAGCCCTTCTTTCAATCTGGGGATGTACAGTCTAAAGGGACCTTCATTATCGGAACTGTCAAAGGAGATCTTCACGATATCGGGAAGAACCTTGTGGCTATGATGGTAGAGGGAGGAGGCTGGACCATTATCGATCTGGGTGTGGATGTGAATGAAGATACCTTTAACCAGACCCTTGCTGACAATCCTGGTGCTGTTGTTGGGCTATCTGCACTTCTCACAACTACCATGGCTAACATGGGAGTGATTGTTACAAAGATTAAAGAGTCTCACCCGGATACAAAAGTACTTGTGGGTGGTGCGCCATTAACTGACGATTTCCGGGCTAAAATTGGGGCTGATTTTTATGCTCCCGATCCCCGGGGTGCAGTGGAGTATTTAAAGGAACTTGTTGCTTAGCCTTTGCAAACTGTTCAGATCAGACTTCATCCTCTGGGTAAGGAGGTATCTGTAGCCGGGGGGACTTCCTTAATTGATGTTCTGCATGAATTCGGGGTTGAATTTCCATGTGGAGGGAAAGGAAGTTGCGGTAAATGCAAGGTAAAGTTACTTCAGGGGGAAATCCATACCGATCCGGAGCATAAGAGAAGATTAAAGGAACTGGGTCTTAGCCAGGAATGGAGACTGGCCTGCAAGAGCCAAGCCGAGGGTGACCTGGTACTGGAGGTAGGACAGTTTGAGACCATGATTCAGGCCGATGACAGCCTCTTTTCATTTGAACCCCGTTCAGGATTTGGTGTGGCAGTGGACCTGGGAACCACTACGCTGGTGGCACAGTTGGTGGATCTATCCACAGCGAAAGTACTGGCTGTTGAAACAGCCATGAATCCCCAGCGGAGATGGGGAAGCGATCTGATCTCCAGGCTCGAATCAGCACTGGCCGGGAATGGCCCCCTGCTTACCCAACTGATCCGACAGGAGATTGGAGCTATGCTCATAAGGCTTGTGGGTGAAAGGAAGATATCGTTGGACCGGATTGTGATTGTTGGAAACACCGTGATGCAACACCTTTTTGCTGCTTGCGATATCGTACCCCTTTCTTATTATCCCTTTGAATCGCCGGACCTGGGTAAAAAACTATTTACTTCTGCTGAATTGGGTTGGAGCACCGATTGCGAACGGATTTGCTTTTATCCATCCATCGGCAGTTTTGTGGGTAGTGATATTCTGGCAGGGATTTATGCCACGGGGATGTGGAACCGTTCCGAGCATACGATTCTGGTAGACCTGGGTACCAATGGTGAGATTGTGGCGGGGAACAGGGATAAGCTTTTGTGCGCCTCCACAGCAGCTGGCCCGGCTTTTGAAGGGGCTAAAATCTCTATGGGAATGCTTGCCACCACGGGTGCCATTTCTTCTGTGAAAGCTGATGGAGATAGAATGAATTGCAGGGTGATAGGAAATGTGCAGGCTACCGGCATCTGTGGAAGCGGCCTGTTTGATGCTGTGGCGGTGTTCCTGGAAAAGGGCCTGCTGGGTTATTTCGGAGAGATTCTCTCGGGTGATGCCTCGGTAGCTCTTACCGACAGGGTAGGCCTGACAGCGGGAGATATCCAGGAGTTCCTGCTGGCCAAGGCAGCTATAGATGCAGGAATCACAATTCTGCTGCGGAAACTGGATCTTGGTCCAGAAGATATTTCCAGGATATATATTGCCGGTGCTTTTGGTACCTATATTGACCTCGGGAGTATGGTTCGCCTGAATATGATGAATTTTCCGGAGGAACGTTTTCGTAAATTGGGAAACTCGGCACTGATCGGGGCCAAAATGTTTCTCTTTTCAGAGGAGGATGTGACAAATACCCTCTTATCTCTTACCAGCCATGTAAACCTTGAATCGGAGCCGGATTTCCAGGATATTTTTATTGACAGAATTACTCTTAATCAGACATCCAACTAAGTCCGGGCCAGGTTTCTGACGCTACATTAGCCTGAGCGGGTCCCGGAGTGCTTCTGCCTTTTTCAATATACTGTCTTAGCAATTCGCTAAGCTCATCCACAATTTCCGGGTACTGGGCCACCTGGTTCTCGGTTTCTCCAGGATCCTTATCCAGGTCGTAAAGCTGGAAGGGGGGAAGTGCTTCGATGCCTGGTGACTGTGGTTTGGGATCGCTCCAGCCACCTGAACCCGGACAAAGAATTAATTTCCAGGGTCCTTTCCGGATGGCAAAGGATCCATTTATGGAGTGGTGTATGGTAGCCTCCCTGACTGGCTTCTCTTTTTCACCCATCATGGCAGGTAGCAGGGAGTAACTATCTACACCATGCGAGGATTCCATAGAAGTGCTGGTGATATCTGCTACGGTGGCCATCAGGTCGGTAAGACAGATCACCTGGGGATTCTCTGTTCCTGGCTTGATTTTTCCGGGCCACCTGGCAAGGAAGGGAACCCGGTGACCGCCTTCAAAGATATCGGCCTTATGTCCCCTGAAATGGTAGCTTGGATTATGTCCATATTTGGCCAGTTCGGGATAGTTGGCGAAAGGGGCACAGCCATTGTCACTGGTGAAGATAATCAGCGTCTCTTCCGAGATTCCATGTGTTTCGAGTGCCTGCAGGATCTGCCCTACGGTATGGTCCACCTGGAGCACAAAATCCCCATAGGGATTAGTACCGCTTTTTCCTTTGAATTCCTCCCTTGGGAGAATGGGTGTATGTGGAGCGGGAAGGGGAAAATACAGGAAAAAGGGTTCATTCTCCTGGCTGGCCATATGTTTGTCAATAAAGCTTACTGCCTGTCGGGTTAGAACCGGTAAAACCTCTTCATGCACAAAATCATCGCTGGTCAAGCCAGTTCTCCACCAGCCATATTCAGAGGTATCCTGGGTATATTTGACAGGGACCATGGTGGGGCGGTCATTTTCCACATAGACGTAGGGTGGAATATCCAGGGAGGCTGTAATTCCAAAGAAGTAGTCAAAACCTAAAGTGACGGGTCCGCCCATTACCGCTTTGGAAAAATCAACACTATCCGAATTTTCTTCATGGTACTGCCAGCCCAGGCCAAGGTGCCACTTGCCGATACAAGCAGTAGTATATCCCTTCTCCTGCAGGAGTGTTCCAACAGTTGCTTCACCCTGTCGGATCAGGGGTGGATCCCAGCTCCAGAGGACTCCTTCCTTCAGTCGGGTTCGCCAGGAATAGCGTCCTGTCAACACTCCATAGCGAGTGGGAGTACAAACTGCCGATCCGGTATGGGCATCGGTGAATCGCATTCCTTCTTTAGCGATCCGGTCAATATGTTTGGTTTCCCA
>DAOWFP010000053.1 GCA_030637895.1 Bacteroidota bacterium
GAAGGTCTCTGTATTGTTAATCAATGTGGGCGCCCCCCATAGCCCTTTTATTACCGGGTAGGGTGGCCTGAGCCTGGAGAGACCACGTTTCCCTTCGATGGACTCCATCAATGCGGTCTCCTCGCCACAGACAAAGGCACCGGCGCCCTGGTAAACGGTCAGATCGAAATCAAACCCGGCACCCATGATATTTTTTCCAAGGTAGCCCTGCTCCCTGCAGATATCCAGTGCCTCCAGGACCCGGGTCACTGCCAGGGGATACTCGGCCCTGATATAAAAAATGCCCTCGGGGGCCCCAACGGCATACCCTGCTGCAACCATCCCCTCGATTATACGGTATGGGTACGACTCCAGGAGCATCCGGTCCATAAATGCACCCGGATCGCCCTCATCGCCGTTGCAGATAACATATTTTGTATCGCCCGGCTGTTGGGCCACCATCTGCCACTTTTTTCCGGATGGAAAGCCACCACCACCCCGGCCACGGATTCCACTCTCTGTAATCTCCTCAATCACCTCAGCGGGTTTCATCTCTTTCAGCACCCGCGCCATACCTTTAAATCCATTCCTGCTCTTGTATTCCTCCACATCGATGGGATTGATGACTCCCCTGAACTCGGTGGCCATGGGAATCTGCTTATCCAGAAAGAGAGAGACATGCTTTTCCCTCACATCCAATGCATAACGGTCCACGCCGCTCCAGCGGCTATCGTCTCTGATGGTTTCGGCCGCATTCATGAGCTTATTGGAGAGCCTTTTTAGCAGCCCTTCAGGCTGAAAGTGCTCCTGCACAATCTGGTTCACATCCTCAGCCTTTACTTTGGAATAAAGGGTGGTTTCACCGTTTGCGGGAACAATCTCCACCAGGGGTACCTGGTGGCACATGCCCACACAACCCACATGCTTAAGCTTTACATTCAGTCCATTCCGGTCGATGGTATCCTTTACAGCATCCCGGATCTCATCGCTGCCACTGGCCACACAACAGGAGCCCAGACCAATTCGAATTTCACCCTTCACCTCACTGCCATCGGCAAGTCTGTATTTCTTTTTCCCCGAGCTACCTTTCTGACTCTCAAAATCGCTCAATACAGAGGCCACCTGGGAGGTGGAGACATGCCCGTATGTGACCTGATCGATCTGCACCACCGGTGCCAGGGTGCAGCATCCCAGGCAATTGACCTTCTCAATGGTATATAAGCGCGAACCGGTGGTATCCTCTTTCTCGCCCAGTCCCAGTTCCCGCTTCATGGCATCGTACACCAGGCCGGCTCCTTTCACATGACAGGCGGTTCCCACACACACTTTTATGATGTGCTCGCCGGCAGGAGTGAACCTGAACTGGGAGTAAAAACTGGCCACACCAACAATCTGGGCCGGAGTGATCTCAGAGATCTCACATACCCTGCGGAGCGCTTCCTCCGGGAGGAAGTTGTACTTCTCCTGAATAGCCTGCAAAACAGGGATCACAGCATGCCGGGCTCCCCCCAGCTGCTGCACTATTTCATCAATATCTTTTAACTCAATCTCCACCTTATCTATCTATCCTATAACCATTAACTACTAACCACTAACCTTTTACTATTTCCCAATACAATACAGGTTCTCTTTTCCCCTGATATAGATTAGTCCGTCGGCCATAGCCGGTACGGCAAATCCATCTTCACCCAATTCCGGTTCGCCAATGATGGTCCCCGAGGCATCGGCCTTCAGGATATGCATTACGCCATCCATGTCGAGGATATAGAGCTTTCCATCTGCGACGATGGGCGACGAGTAAAATCCATCGTTAAACTCCTTCTCAAATTTTTTCTCTCCTGTAAGGGCATCGTAACAAACCAGCACCCCATAACTGGTGGCCGTATAAAGTAGTCCATTGTAAGCAACCGGACTGGATGCCTCGGCCAGGTACTCATCATTCTCCCAGGTAAAGCCTGCATCAGCTTTGGGCTCCACTGCAACGAGGCGTGCATACTCGTTGGTAGCGAATACCAGTCCGTTCCCATATGCCACAGAGGCTCCAACCTCTCCCATCATCGCCTCCACCTTCCATAATTCGGCGCCTGTTTCCAGATCATGCCCGGATACATAGGGATCCGACGTAGTAACCACCTGGATCTTTCCATCCACCTCGATAAGGACTGGAGATGCCCAGGAGATATTCACCGGCCGTTCCACATCCCAGATCGTTTCTCCAGTTGCGGTATTCAGGGCCAGCATACGTCCCTTTGAACTGGTATCGTACTGAACCAACACCTTATTGCCCCATACCTGGAGTGATGATGAGTGTCCGTAATGGTTTCTGGGAACTCCAAGGTTCCGGCCCCACACCTGGTTCCCATCCATGTCGAAAGCCACCACATCGCCGGTGGCAAAAATAGCATATACCCTATTCCCATCTGCTGACATGGTTGGAGCTGCCAGTCCCGTATCCTCGGTCACCCTGGGTGCTACTGCAGGCGATCCCGGGATTCCGGTGACTTCCTTCTCCCAAATCAGCTGTCCGGTGTGCCGGTTGTAACAAATCACCACCCTGCTTTGCGCATCTCCCCCGGAAATAAAGATCTTATCTCCCCAGATCACTGGTGAGCTATAGCCCGGTTTGGAGGATGCAACTTTCCATTTGATATTCTCACCGGTGGAACCATTCCACGATTCCGGGATATTCTTGTGGTAGGAAATACCCTGTCCCATATACCCCCTGAAAGTGGCATGGTTCTTTTTAAAATCTTCCCTGTTAAAACGAACCTGGCTAGCAGCCGGCTGATTCTGCTCTGACTGTGATTCAGTATTCGTCTCGTTGTCAGCCACCTGACCTGTCCCGGCTGGCTCTTCAATTCCAGTGGAGTCATTCTCTACTTCTTCGCCCGGGGCTTTGGAGCCTGAGCCGGGAAAAACCTCGATCACTTCCACATCACTCTGCTCCTGGTCTGCTACCTCAACCACACCCATCTCCTGGTATTCCTTTAAGTAGTCATTGGTCAGGAAGCCGGCCACAAGAGACAATCCCAGGATCAATCCACCGGCCATCATCAGCCAGTACTGGGAATTGGCCCGCGCCCTCAATAGTTCCTCGGTGACCTTCTCGGGTTCTTCGATCCGGGCCCTCAAATCGGTATATATCTTCAATGAAACAGCCAGTACTATTCCACCAATCAGCATCAGCCAGGTTCCTGTTTTTACCTGCCAGCGGCTGGTAAAGTAGGCCTTCCGGGCCAGCAGATCGAAACTTCGGATCTCCTCCTTAAGCTCTTCATTTCCAGGCTCATTGGAAAGTCGCTCCACCAGGGCCTCAATGGTTTTACTCTCCAGCGGTTCATGTTGTTTCATGTGCCAGAAATTCAAAATCAGCAGCAGAGCAACTACTCCGCAGAAGATTCCGGAAATCAGCGCCACTCGATGGGCAAGCTTTATTCTCTGTTCCTGATCCATATCTATTTTCATATCTGATCTATTAACTATGTACCTTTAACTAGTAACATGTTTCTCAACTGGACAATAATCCATGCATCTGCCACAGGAGAAACAGTCGCCCTTATGCGGTTCATAATCCTCCCTGCGGCGAAACACCACCTGGTTCATCAGGGTAATTCCCAGTGCCAGGCCCACAAATCCACCCATGGCCATGCCGCCTTTCCGGAATTTCTCACGGATCACAGCGGCTTGTTCCACCAGTTGCTCAAAGGTATCGCCCGACTCCAGGAAGGCCTGGATATCGAGGTTCTCTTCATCTTCTCTAAGCTCAGGATTACTGATCAATAACTCGGCCAGGTAGACATCGGGATGAACGCGACTCATAAAGGTGTGCGACTTTGCCCCGATCCATCCACCCATAAGGGTCAGCAGTGGAATCAAGGCAATATAGAGAACAAATTTCCTCAGGTTTTTTCGTGCCACCTCCGGTGCTCTGTAGCTCTGATCAATGGGGACCTCGATGGCATCAAAAGGACAGGAGCCCTCGCACAGTTTGCACTTGATACACTCCGCGGGTGTGATGCTCAGATGCCATTTTGAAAATTTTGACATCCACCCCAGAAGCACACCATAGGGACAGAAGATGCGACAGTAGGGCCTTGCATAGAACATTCCAAGAAAGAGAAAGGAGACACCCAGGAAGATCATTAGAGCTGGCCCATCCATCCGGAAAATACCTATAAAGGGATCGTAACGGCAGATGATAAAGTCGCTTCCAGTGGCAGCTAACAGGACAGAGAGAGCCAGGTATATGACCGGTATAAAACCAAGGGTTTTCCTGATCCAGCTGGGGATAGTGATGGGATTTATTACCAGCAGATCCTGAATGGCTCCCAGCGGACATGCCGATGCACAGAAGACGCGCCCAAAAAAGAGTGCAAAGAGCAGCGGCAGGATAAAAAACAGCAGAGCCGTTACGGAGATAGCATAGGAGGAATCGAAGATGGAAAGAGCCATGTTCTGAATGGCCCCGATGGAACAGATGCATCCGTCCCGGTAGAATCCAAAATAGATAAGCGAAAAAACAGAGAGCCAGAGCAGGCCCTTCCTTGATCTTTTTTTAATAGCCAGCCATGATGCCAGGGAAAGAACGGCCAGCAGTATCAGTACATCGAAATACTCCAATGCCATGGCCCTGGGCTCAGGTTGCGTTGGATCGGGTTGCATATAACCAGAATCAAACTCAGGCTTGGGGAAACGCTGCTGGGCCTGCAGGTAACTTCCTGTGAGCAGTATCAGTGTAAAAAGAATCAGTAGGATGCGAGGAAATTTCTTGATCATATCAACCTTCTCCCTCCTTGATAAACTCACCTTTAATCTTGTATGGTTCACTGGCTGGTACCCGGCTGATGGCATCGGATGGACATACGGATGCAATGGAGCACTGGTTACAGTTAAGACAGCGGTCGTGCCTGATCTGCATATGCAGGGAACCGTTACCAAAGGA
>DAOWFP010000165.1 GCA_030637895.1 Bacteroidota bacterium
AAGCCGAGATAGGGGAAGATATGGTGTAGCTCGGAATTTCGGCACCTCGCTTCACCCAGGCTTCCATTCCATACATTTTATGCTCTCAAACGAATATCCTGCGAAGTATATGTGTATGATAGTGCCTACATTTTGCGAAGCAAAATTAAGCACCGAATACATATATACGAGCATGTACTATTGTTGAGGCATAAAAAAAACCGCATTGATGAATGCGGTTTTTTAATGCGGTATCGGGGATATCTAGTATTCCCAAAGGTCATGCTCCTTGATGAACAGATCATATTTGATTCGTTCAGCTTCAAGCAGTACATCCTGACCCAGTTTGTAATCGGTAAGCATGCGGTTTCCAAATACATTTGATTCAGCAATAATGGTGCTTGAGAAACGGCGCTGCATAAAAAGGTCATCGAATGACATGGACTGGGCATCATTGTTTGGATTATATATCGAATGTGTGGCAAATAACCTGCGACATTGCGGGAAATGGACCACGAATGGAATTCCAGGCCTGGGTGAGGGCAGTGGCTGGTTGAATTCATCATAGTAGGTATAAAAGACAGGAGCAATTGCCACGATGCGGACTTGCATTGAAGAGTGTTTCTTGTCGAAGAACCACTGCTCCTGAATCTGGAACTGGAGGATATTGGTCATACTCTGGCCAACCCTTTCGAAATTGCCATCATTATCATAGATGGAATCACCCTCTGTCTTGCGATATATCTCTTCAAGATTGGAGACCACTGAAAAAGGATCTTTCCAGCTGGTAACCACGTTGAATTCATAGGGAGTAATCTCTTCCGTTTTGATGCCCTCCATCAATAGTCCAAAGAGGCTATACCTCTCACCACCACTCATGGTTCCTTCAAGGGGATAACGAAGTGGCATGTTCTGACGGTGCCTGAGGTCAAGGGTCCTCCAAATATCTTTTGACCACATCACATCTGCTTCACGAATGTAGCTGTATGGCACCGGCTTCTTTTCCGGAATTATGTTCTCAGTTTTATATACATTCGTTGAGGGAGAATAAGCTGTGATTACCGGCGCATTTCCCGGAGTAACGGTAGTATTTACATTCTGTGCAGTTAAGGAACATGTCCACATTGCCAGAATTACTGCTCCAAAAATATACCTTTTTGTCTTCATCTTATCGTATAGTTATGGTAATACTATTGAGATTTCTTAATACACCATCAGGTCCGGTGGCCTTGATTTTTTCAATCATAACCCGTTGGCCGGTTCTGAGCTGACGGAACAAGGTCTTTTGCTGAGAGGTGAAACGATCATTGGAGGAGGGCATGGAACTCCAGATTCCACCCTGTCCCATGAAAGCCACTTCAAAAGATTGCACTTTATAATCCACATCAAATACAAAGTCTTTAGCCTCAGCCTTAACATTTTGCAATTGAGAGAGTTTACCCACCGTAAGAGCACCTGACGAACCAGGAATTCCATCCACAGTTGCATCTGGTTTAGGAAGGGCATAAACCCTGAAGTTCTCGCGGCTCATGAGTTTTCTCGAGCCATCTATATTGGCATATACACTAACAGTGGCATTGTCTTGAACACCAGGATTGACCCGGTAGACTCCGGCACTGACACGTCTTATATTGCCTGAAGAGATCTGAGCGATTACATCCCGCTCAGCCACCCCACCCGCAGAGATTTCAACCGGGTTGGGGATACCTCTGTAAAATACATTCATGCCAGTGGCTGATACGGTGGCATTTGATTCGGCCACTTCAAATTGAGCTGAAAATGGTTTGCTGGTTACCTGGCCGTCCTTCTCAATGGAGATGACTCCACCCCACTTCTTAATACCAATGCTATTATAGGAAACTTCGAAAATCCCTTTACCCCCCTGAGTCTCCAGAAGAGTTCCATTCTCCAGTTTTACCTCTGGTATATTGGTTGAATCGTAAGCTGCAAGAAACACTTCGGCATGGTAGGTTTGTCCCTTGAAGACATAGTTTGACTTGGTAATAACAACAGGCTCAATCACATTCACCTTATAGTCGCCTGCATCCACCTGTCCCAGCAGGAAGCTGAGCATCTCTGCTTCCACATTCCTTACATCTCCTTGCATTTTGGAAAGCAAGGTGATAACAGATGCCAGCGGTAGATATTCAAAATAGGTGGATTCCCAGCTAGGAGTTACACCCTTCTTATGACCATGGTAAAAGCTTGCAGGAACGTGGGTGCTTAAGATTCTTTCAACAGCCTCTACGGTGGTGCCATATTTCTCCTTGTCTTCAATCATAGAGAGCAGGAACTCACTGTGCTCCTCAATCTTTCCTTTGAGTTCGGTGCCTTTGTTTCCAACGATCATAATCTCGCCAGGGGTGTTCGTGTTGTCTTTCTGTCCAACTTCGGCCAGGTGGACTTCTCCTTCAATAATTGCATCCTCATCCTTCACCTCAACAATCTCAACCTTACACTCATTCATAAATTCATACAGTTCATTGGATCGGGCCCTCACCTCATAAGCCAGCGTTTTCCAGTATCCCACTTTTTAGAGATTCAGCTCAAAAGCCATATTGAATTTGTCATAAAGACCCTCATTTTTGGCTGCGAAATTCTGAGTGGTTACTGTGAGACCTCCATCCACCAATGTAAATGCATCCAACACCTCTTTTGATACATTCAATGCCAGCATCGCTGTCAGCACCAAATACATCATGCCGATCATTTTTTGTCTCGGTGTTTCTTTACCGTGTGCCATAGAGCAGGATTAAGTATTATTATTTCTTTCTAATGCTCATGGCAGTGAGCATATTGCCGTATACATTGTTCAATTCTGAGAGACTCTCACTCAGTTTCACAATCTCATTCTTATATTTCTGTGTCTCATCAACAGAGGCCTTCAGGCTGGATATCATTTCATTTAATCCAGTGTAAACACCAGCAGTTCCCTGCAGGTGCTCCTTACTACCTTTAACCTGATCGGTGTAGGAGAGATTCAGATCAGCAAGATTCTTGTTCAGCGCCTCAAGTTGCTGGTTAAACTGCTTCTGACTCTGTGAAATATTGGTGTGCTCCTCTTTCACTTCCCCTGACATAGCTTCATAGGTAGCGGTCAGGTTTGCACTTGAGGATGCAAATTTGTCGGCAATATCCTTACCCTTTGCATCAATCAAGCTGGCTGTATTTTTGTAGGATGAGGCCAGAGTATTTACAGATTCATTTAACTCACCTGTATTTGTCCCATAGGCTGTGGCCACATTATCCATTTTCTCCGCGGCAGTACCCATCTTGTTAAAATACTCCTTGGTAGCCAGGGAGGCCGAGGTAATTTCACCGATGGTCTCCGTGGTAGTGGAGATGGTGTTCAGGTGCTTTCCCAAACTTCTTACATCTTCTGCATTGATCTGGGATTGCTCAAAAAGTTCATCAAATTTCTGCAGCCCCACGTTTCGGTCTGCGATGGCCTGCTCCTTATACTCATCAATTTCATCGGGATCGGACATCCCAGCAAGTTCCGGATATACCAGGGTCCAGTCCAGCTCTTCATGGAGCGGCTCGAATGCGGAGAAAAAGAAGATAATAGATTCAATTATAAGCCCTGAGGCCAATGCAATACCTGCTCCTGGCCAGTGCTGGATTTTAAATAGGTCTCCGATAATTACAATGGAGGCTCCAAAGCCATAGAGTTTAGCCGTGAAACTTTTCCAGCCCGAACTTTGAACTATTTCTGTAATTCCCATTATGTAAAGTATTTAATTATTGATCACCTAAATATGAACGTACACATCTGAACCCGATATAAGACTTGGTAGAGTCCTGGTATTCGTAATCCCGGGTGCTTACCTGCAGGTAACGGGCAATATCTTTCCAGGATCCGCCCCTGATCACCTTCTGCTTCATCACTGGTGGATCATCAGGTTTGGCTTCGTAATTATAATAAGGGTTCAAATCATGCGAAAATACATAGGCCGAACGATCATAAGCAGTAATGGTCCATTCAGCCACATTACCTGCCATATCGTAGAGACCAAATTCATTGGGGACACCATAGAATCCAACCCTGGCCGGGTACATGGATCCATCGTCAGTATAGTTTCCTCGCAGTGGTTTAAAATTTGCAATAAAACAACCCAGTTTGTTTCTCAGATAGACACCTCCCCATGGATACATGCTGTGATCCAGACCTCCCCTGGCGGCATACTCCCACTCAGCTTCAATAGGTAACCTGTAATCCTGTACAATAGGTTCCCCGCTGTTAATAAGTGCCTGATTAAGGTAATTGGTCCTCCATATACAAAAAGCCTTGGCCTGTTTCCAGGTAACCCCAACTACAGGATAGTTGTCATAGGAGGGGGAAGAGAAATAAAGGTTGGTCATGGGCTCATTAAAGGAGAATGTAAAGTCCTTAACCCAGACCAGGGTATCGGGGTATACAAGTACCCAGTCTTTGTTCACAAATGAAGAACGTCCTGTGATCTCTTCCTGATCGCCATTGGGCCTTATGACAGTACCTGAGTACTGTACCACAGGATCTGCATCGCCACCTGAATATTCGAGGCGGAAACCGTTGGCAGGATTGGCTGCCTGATTACGGTCTATCCAGTAATAGTTATAAATAAGTTTGGTAGGATTGATCTCCGCAAAGTAGAGCGATAGACGATCCTCACCTGAATAATATATGCCCAGATCCTCAATGGTCTGTTTAATGTTTCCCTCTTTGTCCCTGGATGGATCAAGCGGCGTTTCCCAGTCGATGATAGGGTCTCCATCGGCGTCTTCAAAGGGCTGATCCTCAGAATCTTTTCTGATGAAGTCTTCAACGCCCATGTTAGCAAGCTCTTTCCTGATAATGGAATCACGAACCCAGAATACGAATTGTCTGTATTCGTTGTTAGTGATTTCAGTTTCGTCCATCCAGAAGGCATCAACGGCCACGGTTCTGGCCACGGTATTCTGTGTCCAGGTGACATCCTGATCACCGGCTCCCATGACAAATGATCCCATGGGGACCGCTACCATTCCAAAGGGATCAGGTTCAGCGTAAGCTTTTCTACCTTCAACTCCAACCAGCTCACCGGTATTGTATGAACCACAACCTCCGATGAATATCGCAATGACAACTAAAATTCCTATTCGTTTCATAGCATATCGCTTAATAGATGCAAACCAACTTATTATCTCTTATTATAAAAATCTAATACTCTTATATTTTTGGGGACTCTTGTCAACACTGAGATCGAAGCAGTATCGAACAGTTACTTCATGAGACCCGCTATTGTAATTCATTAGGGGTGAAAGCTCAAAGTCGTATGAATAGCCGATTTTGATCCCATTCATCATTTCAATGCCAAAAAGTGCTGACAAAGCACCCCCTACAGAATAGGAAACTCCTCCCCAGAACCTTTTATTGTATCGAAGGTTGGTATTCAAATAGATATGGTGGGATCTTGCATCGGTCTGGACCATCAATGAAGGTATGATCTCAAACATTGGATTGGCCAACTGAATGTTGTATCCAGCCATCAGGTAATAATGCCTGTTCAGTTTTGATTCAGCAACATCGTCCGGGTAATCAAAAGTGGTTTCATTCAGATGGGTGCTTGATAGACCAACATAGAGATTATCCGTGTTATAATATGCTCCAAACCCCATATCTAAACCAAATACGCTTCCTCCATTTTTAGGGATGGCATCATCTGTATCGGGGGTGATAATATCGGCCCCATTCCATTCTGGTGACAGCGACATATTGGCCACTCCAACATTGGCACCAATTCCCAGGCTTCCCTGTCCCAGTTCCATCCTGAAGGCATATGTGGCACTAAAAATAAAGTCGTTGTTAAATGCCAGGTTGTCATTCATAAAACTTATTCCAATTCCATGGGTTCTTCCCAGGAGATGAACTGGCATATTGGCTGTAAAAATTGTGGTAATAGGTGCATCTGGAAGTCCTGTCCACTGATTTCGAAATGCAGCAGCCAGGCAAATTTTATCTTCACTTCCAGCTGCTCCGGGATTGTAAAACGGGGCCAGGAACATGTTCTGAGTGAACTTAGGATCCTGCTGTGCCAGAACATTCAGTGAAACTGCTCCAATAATACATATGTAAACCAATCTCTTCATTGTCAGGTTAACTCAATCCAGGGCTTCGTTTATATGGCAAATTTCCATTGTTAAAATAACTAAAAATAGTTCGAGATCGCAAAAATTTATTAATACCAGAATGTTAATTAAATCAGGGGTTTCAGGTCGTTTGACTTATAATTTAACCTGTTGCCTCTGTATTAAAACGCGGATTAATCTTTTTCATTACCCAATCTATGTAAAAAACGCCACCAGCGGTCTGGTATCTCTTGATTACAGGCATGCTGGTAATCTTCATACGAACATGAGACAAAAAAGTTATACCCTGTGGCGGGATTCTTTACAGGAATTTCCATCCACCATCTTTCTGAAAGTGTGCTCTTGTGAAAGATAATATCATGACCGGCAGCATTCAGAGTGACAATAAACTTTTTTAGATGCTCTGGAGTGTCCACTGGATTCTCGCGGATTCGGTGCGTGAGTCCCTCAAGGAAATACCAGGAAGCCTGTGCTGCCAGATGGGCCGTCTGGCCGTTAATATCGGAGGACGGATTGAGTTCAAAAAAACCAAGTATATTGGTCTGTTCGCTTAAACCCGCATATCTGGTGATCTGGCAAAGTTCATCCCCAAAAAACCCGCTGGGCGACGGTGTTGAGGCCCCTGGCGCATCTGCATGCCTGACTGCTCCCATATCAATGCTGATAAATTCGGAGTCACGTATCAGGGGTTCAGCCTGTTTGATTTCTTTTCGTGCCTCCCCCAGGCGAATACTTTCCAGGTATGACTTATCCAGTTGCTGGAGCTGGTTTTCGGTGACAAAGTAGGCCTGGTGCCCCAGGTTGGTAAGGCTGAACTGTTTTAGTCCGACAGCATTCACTATCTGGTTCAGGTAATTTCGGGAATTAAGCAGATCCTCGTTCAGGGAAAAATCGAGCATGGAGTCAATGGTAAGTATCTGGTGCAGTCCCTCATGTTTTTCAAGAGCCAGAAAGACTCCACGGCCCAGATCCTGTGAGCCTCCTAATATTATGGTGCTTATCGCACGCTCCCTGAGTTCCAGCAGGATGTCTCTCAGGGCAAAATAAGTGTCGTTTATGGAAAGTCCGTTTTTTACATTGCCCAGATCATATATTTTCAGGTTCCTGTCAATCTTACGGAGCTGATACAGTTTGCTGCGAATCTGGTCTGGGGCATCCTTACTCCCCTTAATAAAACCATTGCTATCAACCGGGACCCCGATTATGGCTACCTGGTGTTTATCCAGCTCTCGGATGGGTTGATCGGGCGTATGGACGGAAATATGGTGGCTGAAAGATTCATTGTTATCCAGGTATTCGAATTCGGGCCTCTCCAGGCTAACGGGGTCGAAATATCCATTCAGGTCCATGGGGTATGATTCTTATGTTTTATTTCTTTTTGCGGGAACCAGCTTTTTCAATGATTTCCCTACACTCTTCAAGCGTCAGTTCTTCAGGCTTCCTGCTTTTGGGAATCCGGTAGTTTTTCTTATTAAATGAGATATAGGGGCCATATCGTCCATTGAGAACCAGTAGTCCGGGCTCTTCATCAAACTGTTTGATATTCCTGTTCTCCTCCTGAGCACGTTTTTCGATGATGATCTCAATGGCTCGTTCCGTCTCAATGGTAAAGGGATCATCAGTTTTTGCAAGGCTGTAGAATTTACTTATATGTCTCACATATGGACCATATTTTCCTACTCCGATTATCAGCTCTTCATCTTCAAACTGACCTATTGTGCGGGGCAGCCTGAAGAGATCAAGTGCCTCCTCCAGAGTGATGGTCTCAAGGCTTTGTCCCTTTAACAGGCTGGCGAACCTGGGTTTCTCTTCATCGCTGGCTTCACCAATCTGGGCAATGGGTCCGAAACGCCCGATTTTCACACTGATGGGTTTTCCTGATTTTGGGTCTTCACCCAGGATTTTTTCTCCTTTGGAGCGCTCCGAAGTTTGTGTTGCTGTATCCACCTTGATATGAAAGGGTGTGTAGAAACGCTCAATCATGCTGGGCCAATCTTTGTTACCCTCTGCAATTTCATCAAATTCCTCTTCAACTGAAGCGGTAAAATTGAAGTTCATTATGTTCTGAAAGTTCTGCTCCAGGAAATCGTTAACAATCAGCCCAATATCAGTGGGGAAGAGCTTACTTTTCTCATAGCCATATTTCTCCGTAATATGCTGCTGTGTAAGCGTATCACCTTTAAGGACCAGTTGCGCCATTTCACGTTCAACTCCCTTTCGATCCTCTTTAATTACATACTCCCTTTGCTGGACAGTGGAGATGGTAGGAGCATATGTGGAGGGCCTGCCGATGCCCAGTTCTTCCATTTTCTTAACCAGGCTGGCCTCTGTATACCTGGCTGGTTGCATGCTTGTTTTTTCCGTTGCCTCAATGATTTCACGACTAAGCTTATCATCGGCTTTTACCGGGGGAAGGAGCCCTTTTGCCTCCTCTTCCTGCTCATCATCGGTGGATTCCATATAGACTTTCAGGAAACCGTCAAAAACCAGGACCTCACCCGTGGCAATAAACCGTTCAGGTGCACCTGAAACCACGATGGAGATAGTGGTTTTTTCAAGCTGCGCTTCACTCATTTGTGAGGCAATGGTTCTTTTCCATATCAATTCATAGAGCCGCTGCTCTGTCCTGTTGCCTTCAACAGTAGATTGATCCATATAGGTGGGTCTGATGGCTTCGTGAGCCTCCTGTGCTCCTTTGGTTTTTGTAGTAAAATTCCTGGTTTTAAGGTATTTTTCACCAAAAGCCTCTTTAATCTTTCCTGCGGCAGTTCCGATGGCCAGTTTGGAGAGGTTGACGGAGTCGGTTCTCATATAGGTGATCTTTCCTGATTCATAGAGCCGCTGAGCCACCGACATGGTCTGGTTGACTGAAAAACCCATCTTACGGCTGGCTTCCTGCTGAAGGGTAGAGGTTGTAAACGGTGGGGCAGGATTTTTCTTCATAGGTTTTTTCTCCACTGTACCGACTGTGAAATCACTGGTCTGACACTTTGAGAGAAATGACTGGGCCTCTTCCAGGCTATTGAATCGTTTCGAAAGTTCAGCTTTAAGCTGGGTCTGTCCTCCATTTTCATTTGGCACAGAGAACATACCGCTCACACGAAAATATTTTTTGGCGCTGAATTTCTGTATTTCCCGCTCTTTTTCAACAATCAGTTTAACTGCAACAGACTGTACCCGTCCGGCAGATAAAGATGGTTTTACTTTCTTCCAGAGTAGTGGGGAGAGTTCGAATCCCACCAGCCGGTCAAGAATCCTTCTTGCC
Organism: Bacteroidota bacterium; assembly: GCA_030637895.1. Lineage (GTDB taxonomy): Bacteria > Bacteroidota > Bacteroidia > Bacteroidales. The sequence continues at coordinate 9,353 of DAOWFP010000165.1, forward strand.
TGTTGGGCATTCACCAGGTGGGTATCAATGTGACGCGAATTCTCCAGGGCATTCAGGATGGCGTCTTTGGTAATTTCATGAAAAACGATCCTCTGGGTCTTCTCTTTTTCCAGCCCCAGCTCATCAAACAAATGCCATGCAATAGCCTCCCCCTCACGGTCT
>DAOWFP010000039.1 GCA_030637895.1 Bacteroidota bacterium
AGGGCATCCATTAAATGAATTTATTATCAACAGAACACCTGCAGGCAAATGGGGGGATCCGGAAGACCTGGCAGGTACAGCTGTATTTCTGGCCTCCAGGGCATCCGATTTTGTAAATGGCCAGGTGGTGTATGTGGATGGGGGTATTCTGGCTACCATTGGTAAACCTTCCAACGAATAATATAAATTAATATCAAAGAAGTTCAAGATCATGCATAGAAATATCTTCTTTTTCCTGCTTACGGGAATATTTGCAATTTCCTGCAGCTCTGCTCCTGAAGTAACGCTTCAGGTGACCAACCCAATGAATCAAATGCGCAGTGATGCCATTATCCTTTTGTCACGAGGTGAAATATCCCGATGGTTTGACATCCCCGGTGATCAGCTTCCTGTTCTGACAGACCTGCAAGGGGATTATATTCCCTGTCAGGCCGATGATCTGGATGGAGATGGCAGGTGGGATGAACTTTTTGCCCTGAATACCATGGAGCCAAAGGCATTTCAGAAAATAGTAATAAAGTTTGTACTTCCAGAGGAGTATCCGGTCTTTCCAGACAGGACCAATCTACATCTGGGAGATGCAGAGAACAATTATCAAAAACTTAACAGCGCTCAGAGACTGGAAGGTATCTCCTACCACAATTATGCCGGAATTACAGAGGCTGCATTTCAGATGGAGGGAGTTGCATGGGAGAATGACAGGGTGGGATTCCGCAATTATATGGATCAGCGAAATGGGATGGATATTTTCGGGAAAACCACCACGGCTATGGTGATGGATGGAGTAGGGAAGAAGGGTGAACCCAGTTATCATGAACCGGGGGAATGGGGAATGGATGTGCTTAAAGTAGGAACCAGTCTTGGTGCTGGCGGCATCGCATATATGTATAATGACTCCATATATCGTGTGGGTGATAATGGATCAGGCAGCTATGACGTAGTGTTCCATGGACCACTGCGAAGCAGGTTCAATCTAAGCTATACCGATTGGACTTTGGAAGATCAGACGCTGAACGTGGTCCACCAGATCGATATTATTGCAGGACGCCATTGCTACCAGAGCAATGTCATTTACAATGGAATGGAAGAGTCCATGGCCCTGGTGCCCGGTATTGTAAACATGAAAAGTAAAGAGTTGCACCTGAGCAAACTGAATGATCAATATACAGCCCTGATCACCTTCGATCATCAGTCAGAGGATGGCTCCCTTTTGGCCATGGCCCTGGTGGTAGCCAATCCTTATTTGAAATCATACGGGGAGACCAGAAATGAAGGTGAGGGCATTATCCAGACCTACTACGCTTTATTGGATGCCTTCCCTGGAGAGTCCATTCCGTACAGGTTCTATGCCCTATGGGAACATCAGGACCCTAAATGGAGCTCCCTTGGGGAGATTACAAATTATCTGAAAATGGAAGCCGAACGCTGGACCCAATCCATCGTTTACGCCAGTCAACAATAAATAATATCTTTAAGCATGAAAAGAATTGACATAGCTCTGAAAATGAGGGAATCCGGTGCCATCCCGCTCTACTACAATCCAGACCTCGAAGTAATGAAGGATGTGATTTCGGCCTGCTACCGGGGTGGGATGACGATCTTTGAGTTTACCAACCGGGGCGACCTGGCGCATGAACTTTTTGCTGAACTGGTCAAATGGAGCCGCGAGGAGATGCCCGACCTGATTTTGGGGGTTGGAACAGTGGTGGATGCCGGGACTTGTTCTCTCTATATTCAGCTGGGAGCAAAGTTTATTGTTTCACCCCTGCTCAATGAGGAGATGGCCAGGGTATGCAATCGCCGTAAGATCTTGTGGATGCCAGGCTGTGCCACTGCTTCCGAAATTAATAAGGCAGAAGAACTGGGTGCCGAAGTGGTGAAATTGTTCCCGGGACCTACTGTTGGAGGCGCTAAATTCATGAAAGCTTACCTTGGACCCTGCCCCTGGTCCAATATCATGCCCTCGGGTGGTGTTTCTCCTACACGGGAGAATTTGACGGAATGGTTTGAAGCAGGTGCCTTTTGCGTGGGAATGGGATCGCAATTGATTAGTAGCGAGATCATCAACAAAAAGGATTATAAGAAGTTGGAAGAATTATCCAGACTTGCCATGGATATTATAGGCGAACTTAAAAGATAAGTTGGGAAAGCACATGCAAAACAGATCCAAGCTCATTCTCCCTCTATTTCTTCTGCTCTTAATCTCTGGCTGTGTAAATCAACAACAGGGCGAAGTGCTGAAGCTGGCCCATGGGCTCGATCCCTCCCACCCTGTTCACCAGGCCATGGTTTATATGGCAGAACGGTGTAAAGAAATCTCAAACGGAGAACTTACCATTGAAATCTATCCAAGTGGTCAGCTGGGGTCCGAGCAACAATGTGTGGAGCTTCTGCAGATTGGAAGCCTGGCCATCACCAAGGTGTCGGCCGCCGTAATGGAAAGTTTTACTGAGGACTTCAAGGTCCTGGGACTTCCCTATGTCTTCCGGTCCAAAGAACACTCTTTCAAGGTACTGGATGGAGAGATAGGGGACGAATTATTGTTGAGTACGGAACCTTTCTGGATCAGGGGACTGTGTTTTTTTGATGCCGGAAGCCGCAGTTTCTATACCATTGATACACCCATTAATCACCCGGACGATTTGAAGGGATTAAAAATCAGGGTAATGAAAAGCATTACCGCCATGGAGATGGTAAAAGCCCAGGGGGGCTCCCCTACACCTATCTCATGGGGGGAACTCTATACTGCCCTGCAGAGTGGTGTGGTAGACGGTGCCGAAAACAATCCACCCAGCTTTTACACCAGTCACCATTATGAAGTATGTAAGTATTACTGTCTCAATGAACACACCATGGTTCCAGATGTACTCATCATCAGTCAGAAAGTATGGGTAAAGCTAAGTGAGCAGGAGAAACTCTGGTTGCAACAGGCAGCTGATGAATCGGTACCTGTCCAGCGTAAACTGTGGGCAGAATCTGAAAAAGAATCCCTGGAGATTGTTAAAGAGGCAGGCGTAACCATTATCTATCCCGACAAGGAGCCTTTTTCCGACAAGGTCACCGAACTATTGGAGTCATACCGGGAGAATGAAAAACTATATGACCTTATCTCAAGAATAAGGGAAGTAAAAGAATGAGGCAGTTTCAACATATATTAAACAAGGTTCTGGAGCTAAGCCTGGTAATTCTGATGTCGGTACTGGTGCTTGATGTACTCTGGCAGGTATTCAGCCGCTACCTGCTTTCTTCCCCAAGTTCATTTACCGATGAACTGGCCGGTTTCCTGCTTATCTGGGTGGGGGTATTGGGTGCCGCTTACGTGGCAGGACGAAAGGAACATCTGGCCATCGATATCCTGATTCAGAGATCACCTCCGGCCAGGCAACGCTTCCTTCTTTACCTCATCCATTCATTGATTTTTCTTTTTGCACTCTCTGTGATGGTGACGGGTGGTTTTATATTAGTGTATTCCCGTTTTGTACTGCAGGTAAAATCGGCCGCCCTACAACTTCCCTTAGGATTTGTTTATATAGTCCTCCCGATTAGTGGCTTGATTATTATGTTCTACGAGGTATTCCATATGCTCAATTTAAAAAGATCCTGAACCTATGGAAGTACTGATCCTTGTTCTCAGCTTCGTACTCCTCCCAACTCTTCGAGTACCCATTGCATCTCGTATCGGTATTGCTGCAATCCTGACCATGTTGATGTGCCTCGATGCCTTGCCAGCTCTAACTACCTCCTCCCAGCGAATGGCCACCGGACTGGACAGTTTTGCACTGCTGGCCATCCCATTCTTTGTGCTTGCAGGTGGTATTATGAACAGTGGGGGAATTGCCATGCGACTTATCAACTTTGCAAGAGTGC
>DAOWFP010000068.1 GCA_030637895.1 Bacteroidota bacterium
TGTCTCAGTATTCTTGCGGGAATGTTCTTTTGAAGGATTCCGTTTTCAGCCATAGAGATCTGTCCGGTCTCTTCCGAAACGATAATTACGAGGGAGTCCGTTACCTCAGAAATACCCAGTCCGGCCCGGTGTCGCAGGCCATACTCGGGAGGCAGGTCCATTTTATCAGTAACAGGCAGGATCACTCTGGCAGCTTTTACTTTATCATCCTCTACAATCACGGCGCCATCGTGAAGTGGACTGGTTTTATTAAATATGCTGACGAATAACCTGCTGGAGGTCTCCGCATTGAGCACATCACCGGTTTCAGCATACATATCCAGATTGGATTTCCTCCCGATCACAATTAATGCACCGGTTTTTTCCAGGGAGAACTGCATTACCGCTTTCATTATGGATCGGATCTTTACCTGGGGTTTGGATTCGAAACGGAGGTTCAGGATCTTTTCCACACTGATACGGTTTCCATCCATATACCGTGATCCGATAAATATCAGGAAGCGTCTAATCTCTTGCTGAAAAACGATGATCAGCGCAATGACCCCGACCCCAAGAACTGAACCCAGAATGGTGCTGAGTAACTCCATCTGCATGGCCCGAACGGCCCACCAGAATATATAGATGGCGGCGATGCCCAGCGTGATACTATAGGCCACGGTACCTCTGATCAGCATGTAGAGTTGATAAAACAGGACGGCCACCAAGAAGATGTCGAAGATATCGAGCAGGCGGATATGTATAAATGCGCTGAGCATGGTACAGTTCTGAGCCTAAAATTAGTAAATCTGCTGGAAGATCTTCACGGTTTCCACAGCAGCCTGTACATCATGTACCCTGAGCAGCCTGGCACCTTTAAGTAATAAGGCCATGTGTGCAGCCGTCGTCCCATTGAGCGCATCATCGGGTTCGGAGTCTAATAATTTGTATATCATCGATTTACGAGATATACCTACCATCAGGGGAAGTTCAAACATTCTAAAGGAATCCAATTGGCCCAGAAGCTTGTAATTTTGTTCAAGAGTTTTTCCAAATCCAAATCCCGGATCAATAACAATGTCATTCAGGCCCAGTTTTCTTAATTTATACACCCTTTCAGCGAAGAATTGCAGCAGGTCATCCACCAAATTTTCATAGGCAGGGTCATCTTGCATGTTTGCAGGGGTTCCCTGCATGTGCATGATGATATAGGGGATATCCAACTGGGCCATGGTGGGAAACATATCTGGATCGAAGCTTCCGGCCGAAATATCATTGATTAGCTGGATCCCGAATCTTTCTCTTACAGTGCGGGCTACACCAGCCCTCCAGGTATCTACGGAAACGGGGAAGTCAGGGAAGTCCTCTCTTATTGCTTCCAGGACAGGTGATAAGCGCTCCAGCTCTTCTGTTTCCGAGATTTTCTGGGAACCAGGCCGGCTGGAGACCGCACCCACATCCAGGATATCAGCACCCTGATTTATCATCTCCCTTGCCTTTTCAAGCGCCAATGCTGGTTCGCTTACCCTGCTTCCACCATAAAAGGAGTCAGGTGTTGCATTGATGATTCCCATAACACGTGGAGTAGAGAGGTTCATGATTTTCCCATCCAGGTTCAGAGTTAAATTCTTTGAAAAGAGAGGGCCGGATGTGGAGAAGTTCTTCATGTATTCACAGTAGGTTGAGCCTATATTTTGTAAGTTTGAAAACTGGTTTAAAAATACACTAAATAATCCAAAATAGATTCATGCGTTTCCTGGTGATTGAAGGATTGGATGGCTCAGGTAAATCCACACAACTGAAACTGTTAAGGGAGCATCTTGAACAGAATGCCGTCCCATACAAGTATCTCCATTTTCCAAGGTTGGAAGAGGGTGTATTCGGAGAACTGGTAGCCAGGTTCCTGCGAGGTGAGATGGGTGCAAATGATCAGGTTGACCCCTATCTGGTAGCCCTGATATTTGCCGGTGACAGGGCTGATGCTTCTTCCCGGATCAGGCAATGGATGGATGAAGGGAACCTGGTCATAGTGGACCGTTATGTTTATTCGAACATTGCATTTCAGTGCGCTAAGCTGAGCGACCGGGAAGAGCAGGAGAAGCTGAGGGATTGGATCCTTGAGTTTGAATTTGGATATAACCGGCTGCCCAGGCCCGATCTGAACCTCTACCTGAATGTTCCATTCGAGTTTACAAAAAAACAATTGAATATAGCTCGAAACGGAGATGACCGGGCCTACTTAAAGGGAGAGCGGGATATTCATGAAGAGAACCTCGGTTTCCAGGAGCAGGTACGTCAGGTATATCTCTCCCTGCAGGAACATGTGGATGATCTGGAGCTTATTGATTGTATGGATACAAATGGAGGGATGCGCTCTCCGGAAAGCATTTCGAATTTGCTTATTAAAAAAATGGGATTACAGAGATGAAGTACATTCGTTTATTAAGTCGTTTAATCGTGGGGATGGTCTTCATCTTCAGCGGTTTCGTTAAGGCAGTGGACCCCTTGGGATCGGCCTATAAATTTGCAGATTACTTTACTGCATTTAAACTGGGCTTTCTGGAATTCCTTGCACTTCCACTGGGAATCTTTCTTTCTGCCTTTGAATTAGTTCTGGGAATCATCCTGATTCTTGGTTACCGAAGAAAGACCATGTTCACGGTATTGATGTGGTTTATGTCCTTTTTTACACTCCTGACTTTTATCGTGGCCCTGTTTAACCCTGTTACGGATTGCGGCTGTTTTGGCGATGCACTGATTCTAACCAACTGGCATACATTTTTTAAGAATGTGGTGCTGATGGTTTTTGTGTTGATCCTTTATTTTTCCAGGCACAGCGAAACCCATGCAGTTTCAGTCATTCGGGAGTGGATGGTAGTGGGAGCACTGTTTGTAAGCGCCTCACTTTTCTCTTTCTGGAACTACAGGCATCTGCCGCTGATCGATTTCCGACCCTTTGATGTGGGTACGGTAATAAGGGAGGAAATGGAGATCCCCGACGGAGTGCCGATGGACGAATACCTTACCACACTGATATACAAGAATACAGAGACCGGTAAAACGACCTCTTTTACCATGGAAGATTATCCGAAAGATACCCTTCAGTGGGAATTTGTAAACAGCGAATCGAAGTTGGTGAAGCGGGGCTATGAACCCCCTATTCACGATTTTGCCATCATGGACGTTTACGGAGACGACCTGGTGGAAGAGATTCTTTCCGATGGGGGATACAGTCTGATTATGTTTGCATATGACCTTGCAGGTGCAGACAAAGAAGCTCTGATCGATGCGGGAGAGTGGTCGCAACTTGAGATATTTGCCAGTGACTTTTCCTTTTATGCGGTAACAGCCGCAACATCGGCAGACATAGAATCCATCTCCGCAGAGCTAGCCCTTGGGTATCAGTTTCTGGCCGGGGATGAAATCATGATAAAAACCATTGTACGTTCCAATCCCGGATTTATGCTAGTAAAAAATGGAACCATTCTGGGGAAATGGGCATTCAGGGATTTCCCACTTCTGGAACAACTGGACCCTCAATGGCCGGAGCTGATTGGAAACGCTTCAGCCCCTCTGGATGAAGAGACACAGCTCCTGATGGATGCCGGAGCGTTCGAGGACTTCTCCTTCGATGTAGTTGAATTTGATCATTTTGTCCCGGAGCTGCTTCTGAATGAAGGAGCAAAGAAGCGGGAAAAGGGAGTAGGCCTGGCCTTTATTCTGGCGCTGATGACTGTGTTTTTGCTTTCAGGCTATATCTCACCGCTGAGGGTATAAAAACCTGTAAACCACCGGGGCTTTATGAATTTTACTATTTTTAAATAAGAATCATTAACGAACAAATGAAATGAGAAAGAAAATTGTTGCTGGAAACTGGAAAATGAATACACTTCTGAAAGACGGGATGGAACTTGCTAAAGCAGTTGAAAAACTTGAGAAGGAGAAACAAAGTGATGCACTGGTTATTATTGCCCCACCATATACCCACCTGAGCAGGGTGAACGACTTGATTGATGGTGTGAAGCTGGGAGCGCAGAATTGTGCATCAGAGGAGTCTGGCGCTTATACCGGAGAGATAGCTCCTGATATGCTTGTTTCCGTAGGAGTTGAGTATGTGATTTTGGGACACTCGGAGAGACGTTCCATTTATAAAGAGGACAATGCACTCTTGAACAAGAAGACCAAACTTGCCCTATCAAACGGATTGAAGCCCATTTTCTGCTGCGGAGAGGTGCTTGAAGAGCGTGAAGGAGGAAAGCTCTATGATGTAATCAGGGAGCAGCTTACAGTGGGCTTGGCGGACTTGACAAAGGAGGATATGGGCAAGATAGTTATTGCCTATGAACCGGTCTGGGCCATTGGTACAGGTGTGGTTGCCACTCCAGATCAGGCACAGGAGATGCATAAGTTCATCAGGGATCTGCTGGTGGAATTATTCGATAAGGAGGTGGCTGATAATATGACCATCCTCTATGGGGGAAGCTGTAAACCCTCAAACGCCTCAGAACTTTTTGCCAATCCCGATGTGGATGGTGGACTGATTGGTGGAGCAGCACTGAAAGCAGAAGATTTTCTGGGAATAGTGAATGCATATTAGTCCTGGCACCCTCAATGGCCTACCTAGAATTTGTCATACCGGCACGATCATGGAGCAGCAACGAAAAGGAGATCCTTTATGCGCTTATGGCACAAATCGGATTCGAGGGATTTGTGGAAGGTGACAACGATATCCAGGCCTATATTGATGAGGAATCCTATGTTGCTGAAAAGTTGAACCAGCTGATTGATGAGCTGGCAGTGGTCAACATAAAGGTTCAGTACAGGTTCCACAGGGCCGAAGATCAGAACTGGAACGAGGAGTGGGAGAAGAAGTTCGACCCTGTGATCATAGATGAAAGGGTGCTGATCAGGGCGCCCTTTCATGATTCTTCCGGTGACCTGGAATTTACTCTGGTGATTGAACCAAAGATGTCCTTTGGGACCGGTCATCATCATACCACGAAGTTGATGATCAGAGAGATGGGGAATCATCTTCTTGAAGGGAAAAGAATTCTCGATATGGGATGCGGGACCGGTGTGTTGGGAATTTATGCCTGTAAGAAAGGTGCAGCAAGGGTACTGGGGGTGGATAATGACCAGTGGGCTTATGAGAATGCACTTGAAAATATAAAGAGGAACGGGACCACGGCCATGGATGTAAGGCTTGGTGATGTGGACGTTCTTTACCGGGAAAAGTTTGATATGATACTTGCCAATATCACAAGGAATACACTGGTCAGGGATATGTCTGTGTACACAGAGCACCTTCTTGATCAGGGCCTCTTGGTGATTAGCGGTATTCTTGCAGAGGATGCGCAATATGTGTTGAATGAGGCTTACAGGTGTGGCCTGAAACACCTGAGTACCGGGGAGGAATCCAACTGGATTTCCCTCACTTTTGTAAATGCAGAATCTTGATCAGCAAGCATGAGAAAAATATTCATATCCCTCGCTTTGCTTCTTATTATCAGCCTGGTAAATGCACAGTCCATCAGAGAATTTACCAGCGATACCGGACAATATGTTAATGAATTAAGCATATTTACGGGCGCCCATCTTGAGTCAACGGAGATAAGCGATTTTCAGCGTTTTCTACATGTTTACGACTCCCTCTCCTATGAACAACAACTGGAGATTATCGAGGTATCTAATCTGATGCTTAAACGTAAATGCAGGCCAAGGCCCCACTTTATCAAGTATCAGCGTATCATGATGGAGTTTTTCACGGAGCACAAAACATCTCATGGATATCTTGCATGGCTGGAGGGACTGACCCTTTTTCTTAAGAGGGATGATGCTTCCGTTGCGGCCATTGATCAGTTGCTCACCTTATCCCTGAATCTTCTGGATGAAAATTTACTCTACAGCTCCAATTCCATTTCATGGAAGGTATCAACTCCTTCCTTCCAGTTTCAAACGAATGAGAAATTGACGGTAGCTTTCGATGACGTTATTGTCGCTTGCTATTTCGACAGGGATTATATTCAGATAAAGAACGCCTCAGGCTATGTTGATCCCTTTGAGCTTCATTGGTATGGTAACCGAGGCATGGTGACCTGGGAGCGGACCGGCATGCCGGAAAGTGATTTGAATGCTCTGCTGAGTGATTTTAAGATCAATCTGAAGACTCCCGGATATACTGCCGATTCTGTAAAGCTCTATTATCCAGCTATTTTTGAGGGGATTGCACTGGGAGAGCTGGAAGATAAGGTGACGCTTATACAAGACCTAAGCTCTATTGCCTATCCGAAATTTCTCTCCTATAAGAGCTCTTACAGGATTGAGAATTTTATACCGGGTATTCATTATAGCGGGGGATTAGCCATCGAGGGGGCCAACCTTATAGGGTCTTCGGTGGGAGGGGATCCGGCTGTGCTGGAGATCTATGCCAATGACACCCTTCGAGTAAAGGCAAATGCAAACAGAGTGGCCATGAATGCCAGATTTATCAGGTCGCCTCATGCTTCCATCTCCATCTATTTTGGCCAGGACTCCATCTATCATCCCGACCTGGAACTTTCATTTGATGTTGCCAAAGACCTGTTGAGGCTCAACAAGTCGGATGATTTCAAGTCACTAGGGCCTTATTCCAACAGCTATCATAACATCGATATGAATTTCGATGAACTTTCCTGGAACAGGGGCGAATCTATAATGAAGCTGCAGGCCCTTCAGGGTACTTCGGTAGGTCGTGCAACTTTTGAATCAACAACCTTTTTTGACTACGGATTTTTTCTGGACATACAGGGCATGGATATTGAACATCCCCTGGCACAGCTTTATACTTATTCCAACATGCTGGGGGGAAGGACATTTGCCATGCCCAATTATGCCCATTTTATTGGCTACCCTCTCTACCAGGTACGTCACCTGTTAATGGGGCTGGCAAAATATGGATTTGTCTATTACGATGATACCAAAGATCTGATTACGGTACGACAGAAGACTTTTGACTACATCAGTGCCTCCATGCGCCAGAGAGACTACGATGTGATCCGGTTTATTTCCAGGCTTGAAGGAGCCTCCAATGCCCAGCTGGATCTATATAACCACGACCTTACCATTTCGGGAATTCCGGCCATCTACCTGAGTGATTCTCAGAACGTACGCCTGGTACCCACCGAGAATCGCATTGTAATGAAACGCGACAGATCATTTCAGTTCGATGGTATTGTTGATGCGGGATTGTTCCAGTTTTCCGGGAAAAACTTTTTTTTCGACTATAAGGAATTTAAGATAGAGATGCAGAAGATTGATTCTCTTAAGATATCGATCTATACCAATGAGTATAACCAGTATGGAGAACCCATTCTTGAGCGTATCGAAAATGCCATGGAAGATATGACGGGTCAGTTATTAATCGACGATCCCCTGAATAAGTCCGGCCTGGAAAATTTCCCCCAGTACCCTTCCTTCACAAGCATGGGAGGATCCTATATATACTTTGATGATCCATTTATTCAAAATGGAGTCTATCACCGGGATGATTTCTATTTCGAGCTGGAACCTTTTACTATCGACAGTCTTGATAATTTCAGCCCTGAAGCCATTGCTCCAGCGGGAACCTTTATCTCCGCAGGCATCCTTCCACCACTGGATATGGAGATGACCTTGCGGGACGATAACTCCCTTGGCTTCTTTATGCAGACTGCTGAGGAGGGAATTCAACTCTACGGGGGCTTGGGGACCTTTTACAATGATATTGAGATGAGCAGCGGAGGTTTGCGTGGCTACGGATCCTTTGATTATCTGACCTCCTCCACCCAGTCGGATCTGTTTCTGATGCACCCCGACTCCATGATGTCACGTTCCCGCAGTTTCCTCCTACGTGAACAGAGTGAGGGAATAGAGTATCCCTTGGTGGAGAACAGTGTAGCAGATTTGAAACTGTTTCCCGAGGAGAACCTGCTTGAAATATCGAGGGTGGAAGAAGTCTTTAAAGTCTACAATGACAGTATCTTTCATGGAGGAAACCTGGCACTTTCGCCTTCCGGACTTACAGGAAACGGAGTCATGGGTTTTCCTGATGCGCGTTTTGAATCGGATCGGTTCCGCTATGGCTCCAGAACGCTTAGTGCTGACTCTTCGGGTGTAAAACTGACCGCTCACTCCTTTGATGATCCTCCATTTCTTACCAACGATGTAAGTATTTTTGTTGATCTGGATCAACGCATGGGAGAGTTCAGGGCCAATGGGGATGCAACCCTCATAGAGTTCCCCTATAACCTCTATGAAACCCGCCTCGATCAAATCACCTGGTACATGGATAAGGGCCAGGTGGCCTTGTCGCAAGGGAAGATCCTGCCGGAAAACGATGTGGATATCGGCATAGATTCATTGAGAACCAACGGACCCACTTATCTATCGGTGCATCCCCAGCAGGATAGCCTGAATTTTGTTGCTGCTGAGGCCATCTATGATTACAGGAACAGGTTGCTGCATGCCTCAGGAGTTCCTTTTATTGAGGTGGCAGATGCCTTTGTTTTTCCAGATGAAAAAAAGCTTGACATTGGATACAGGGCCACCATGAGCCTGCTTAACAATGCAAAGGTATTGGCCAACCAGGTAAGCCGTCAGTACCTGATTTATGATGCTGCCATTGCTGTTAATGGAGCCAGAGACTACAATGGATCAGGATACTATGATTTCCTGGACGCTTTTGGCAACTCCTACCAACTCTTTTTCGACAAGGTGTGGGTGGATACCTCTATTCTTACACTAGCTACAGGGAATGTGGCAGCGGATGCTCCATTTATGTTAAGTCCCTATTTTGATTTCCAGGGGGAAGTACAACTTTCTGCGGATGCTCCTTTTCTCTCATTTGACGGGGGAACCATGCTGACTCATTCCTGTGATATTGGAAGGTCCTGGTTGCGCTTCACCGATGTTATCGATCCCGCTGATATACGAATCACCATCCCTGAGCAGATGCAAAATACGGCTCTGGATAAGATCTTCTCAGGTACCCTGATAACAAGAGATTCCATACATATCTACTCTACCTTCCTCTCAGGAAGAAAGGATTACTTCGATGCAAATATCACCACTGCAAGTGGGGAATTGATCTATGATCCTGATCGCGAGGACTATATCATTTCCACACCTGAGAAACTGGCGGATCAGAACTGGCCTGGTAACTACCTGAGATTGGAAACTGAAAGATGTCGTGTCTATGGGGAGGGTGCAGTCAATCTGAACCTGGAATACGGTCAGGTGGCTATGGTTTCGACCGGGAATGCAAGCCACAGTGTAGCTGAAGGTGAATTTGATGCTCACCTGCTTCTTGGCATAGATTTTCATTTTTCTCCCGAGGCACTGCAGGTAATGGGAGCGGAAATCGACAGTTTGCCCTTCCTGGATCCGGTCGACCTTACGGCTCCTTTCTATCAGCTGGCTATGAAGGACCTGCTTGGAAGGGAAATGGCCCTTGATCTTGAGCGCCAGATGGGGCTGACCGGAGCTTATACGGAGATCCCGCCACAGTGGAAGCATACTATTTTCTTTAATGACCTGAACCTGAAATGGAACCAGAACTCCCGTTCATTCCGCTACAAAGGACTGGTAGGTATAGGGAACATAGGTGATATTCAGGTGAATAAGAAGCTGGAGGCTTACATTGAGCTGGTAGAGAGAGGCTCAGGAGACATATTCGATATCTATTTAAGAGCGGATGACAGAACCTGGTACTATATTGCCTATTCGCCAGGAGGTCTGCAGGTACTATCCTCCAACCGCAGGTTTAATGAGATTGTTTTTGACCTGAAACCGGCCGACAGAAGGATTAAGGGGAGGGTTGGACAGGCACAGTATATATACAGCCTGGCTGCACGAAGGAGAATGGATCTGTTTATTGACCGTTTCCTTGATTCTGAGCAGGAGTAGTAGCTTGAATCTTACGCCCTTGAACGTGTCCCAAGCTCAATGACATCCAGGTTTTCTATGCGACCTTTCACTACTTCAAAACGGACCAGGGTTCGGACCTTATGGAGACCATTGCGTCCTGCTGCTCCGGGATTGATGTGAAGGAAGCCATTAAGCTTATCTGGCATCACTTTAAGGATATGTGAATGTCCTGAGATAAACAGTCCCGGGGGAAGCTTAAAAATATCTGGTTTAACCCGTGAATCATAGTTGCCAGGGTAGCCCCCGATATGCGTCATCCAGATATCCAGTCCATCACGAATCTGACGCTGGTGACCGGGATACCTGGATCGGATGGTGGTCCCATCAATATTCCCATATACAGCTATTACAGGAGCAATCTGGTTGAGCTGCACGATCACCTCATAATCTCCAATATCTCCGGCATGCCAGATTTCGTCACACTCCCCGAAATAGGTAGCAATCCTGGCATCGAAGTAGCCGTGGGTATCTGATAGAACGCCTATTCTGAACATCGGTTTGAGGTTTGGCCGGTTAATTTACTATTTTAGGTTTAAATTTCAGTGATGCACCTATTTTACGTTTCCCATATTCAGGGCGATAGTTTTGAACTGGAAGAGCAGGAATCAAAACATGCTATTCGCGTACTCAGGTTGGTCCGGGGTGATGGCGTGATCCTTGTGGATGGAAAGGGGGGCTGGTATGAGGCTGCTATTATCGATGATCATCCCAAACGCTGCAAGCTACAGGTTCAGTCATACACCGCGGATTATCATCCACTTCCTTACACACTCCACCTTGCAGTGGCTCCCACCAAAAACATGGACCGGTTTGAATGGTTCCTTGAGAAGGCAACAGAGATTGGAATAAGCGAGATTACTCCTCTGATCTGTGCGCGAAGCGAAAGGAGACAGGTGAAGTATGAGCGTCTGGAAAAGATCCTGGTTTCAGCAATGAAACAGTCCCTGAAAGCTTATATGCCGAAGCTAAACAATGCGGCAGGTATGGAAGAGTTTCTGCGAACAGATCGCGTGGGAACCCTTGGAATCGCTCACTGTTATCCCCTTGAACGGAAAGGTATCAAAGAGCTGGACCGCTCGGGAAACTATACGCTGATGGTGGGGCCCGAAGGTGATTTTACCGAGGAGGAAGTTTCTATTGCCCTTAAGGCGGGATATGTTCCTTTTCACCTGGGAAATTCCAGATTACGTACTGAAACTGCAGCCCTCTTCATCACTACAGCCATCTCCCTCCACCACCTCTGAAATCTCTGATGAGTGGCCGCAAATATCTCCAATTTTTTTGATCCATCCAGGTGATGAATTTTGAAGGTATACCCAACGAAAGCGCCTACAAATTAGCGAAGCTAATTTTAAGCGCCTAGGTGGGTATACCGAAAAGATTATTTGGAGTGCGTAAAAAAAAGAGGGGCCATTGCGGCCCCTCGTCAGATTTTCTCTAAAATGGTTTTCACCAGTTTTTCACCCGGATCATAGATAAGTGGTGTCAGCATGTCTTCTAAAAACTGATCCCCAAGATCCAGATCCAGCATGTCCGGGATTGTGGATGATGTGTTTAGCTCATCAAATCCATCCACCCGGTGAAATAGGGTAGACACTTTTACCATAGGCAATGTTGGTTAGGTTTTCCTTATTAGAACGCCTGACCTTCAGAAATATTGTAAAAATGTCTTAAACTTAATTAATAAACGGTAAGGGAGAGGTTTTTCTCCTGGATAAGCTTACGCAGATTGATCAAAGCATACCTCATCCTGCCCAGCGCAGTATTTATGCTTACATCGGTCTGGTCGGCAATTTCCTTAAAGCTGAGCCCTCCATAATGCCTGAGAAGAACGACCTCTCTCTGATCGTTAGGAAGTTCATTGATCAGGATTCGGATTTCAGACTTGATCTGGCTATCAATAATCAACTCTTCGATATTACTATCGGACAGCTTTTTACTATTAAACAGATCCACTTCTGAATCATCATTGGATATGGAATTCATCTGTTTCTCTTTCCTGAAGTGATCAATGATCAGGTTGTGGGCAATGCGTATGACCCATGAGAGAAACTTGCCATTATCCTTGTATTTGCCACCTCTGAGGGATTGGATCACCTTAATAAAGGTCTCCTGGAAAAGATCTTCAGCCAGCTGCTGATTCTTAATGGTAAGAAGAATATAAGTATATACCTTATTGCGGTGCCTGTTAATTAAGACTTCAATAGCTGAATGATCACCTTTGATATAAGCTTGGACCAAATCTTGGTCGCTTGATGAGCTGTATTTCAAAACGCTTGTATGTATTGGTTAAGCGTAAAGGTGTATCGATAGGCAGAGTGTTTTGATGTGTATTACCAGTGCAATTAAGTAAAAATTATTCTTAATGCAAAATATAGTATTTTTGCGCAGTAATATTTCAGCCATAAACGATCAGGAAATACATATAAAGGGAGCCCGGGTTCACAACCTGAAAAACGTGGAGATTAGAATTCCACGGGACGAGATGGTGGTGATAACCGGTCTTTCAGGTTCAGGGAAAAGCTCTTTGGCTTTTGATACCCTCTATGCCGAAGGACAAAGAAGGTATGTGGAAAGCCTTTCAGCCTATGCCAGGCAGTTCCTGGGTCGCATTGATAAGCCTGATGTGGACTTTATTCATGGTATTCCTCCGGCCGTGGCCCTGGAACAACGGGTGAACTCAAGAAACCCCAGGTCCACAGTAGGAACCTCCACCGAGATTTATGATTACATCAAGTTACTGTTTGCCAGGACGGGCTTAACCTACTCTCCCGTTTCGGGTAAGGTGGTTAAGAGACATTCGGTGACTGATATAGTCGATTTTATTCTTGAACAGGAGGAGGGAAGAAGGTTTGTCATTCTTTCCACAGTATGCCTGAACCAGGAAAAGGCGCTTGATTACCAGTTTGATATTTTTATTCAGCAGGGCATGACCCGGGCCATGGTGGATCATGAGATCGTCGATTTGGAATCACTTAAAGGCCTGGACACCAATGGAGGAAACTACCTGCTTCATCTGGTGGTTGACAGGATTGTGGCCCAGAAAGATAAGGAGTCAGTAAGTCGCTTTGGAGATTCTGTACAGACGGCCCTGCAGATTGGGCATGGGCGCTGTAATATTTGGGATCCGGAAACAAAGCGAAGCGAGGAATTCTCTTCCCGTTTCGAAGCAGATGGAATGGAGTTTGAGGAGCCCAGCGAACACCTCTTCAGTTTTAACAATCCGGTTGGAGCATGTCCCACCTGCGAAGGTTATGGAAAGGTGATGGGAATCGATGAGGATCTTGTGGTCCCCGATAAGCGTCTTTCCCTGTATGATGATGCCGTGGTTTGCTGGAAAGGAGAGAAAATGAAAAGATGGAAGGAGAAACTGATTTTAAAGGCCGAGCTCTTCGACTTCCCCATCCATACTCCCTATTTCCAGCTCACAGATGAACAGCGTCAGCTTCTCTGGGAGGGCAATCGCTCCTTCAGGGGAATTAACCGTTTTTTTGACCACCTGGAGGAGAAGAAATACAAAATTCAGTACCGTGTGATGCTTTCCCGTTACCGGGGGAAAACAGTCTGCCCGGAGTGCGAGGGAAGCCGGCTGAGAAGAGAGACTTCCTATGTAAAAGTAGGAGGAAAGAATATCAGTGAACTGGTTAAGATTCCTATCTCACAGCTGCAAACCTTCTTTGCACAACTAAAAATCACTAAAAAAGAGCTTAAGGTCTCCGAAAGGCTGTTAAATGAGATCAGCAGCAGGCTGGATTTCATGACCAGTGTGGGACTGGGTTACCTCACCCTGAACCGCCTTTCTTCAACCCTGTCGGGAGGAGAGAGTCAGCGGATCAACCTGGCCACCTCTCTGGGAAGCAGCCTGGTGGGATCGCTATACATCCTGGATGAGCCCAGCATCGGGCTCCATTCGCGTGATACCGATCAGCTTATAGGTGTGCTTCGGGAACTTCAGCAACTGGGAAACACAGTTGTGATCGTGGAACATGATGAAGAAATCATACGATCGGCCGACCATGTGATCGATATGGGACCCATGGCTGGCAGACATGGAGGGGAGGTGGTATTTCAGGGCAAGCACCGGGACCTGCTGAAGGAGAAGAAGAGTCTCACCGCAAGATATCTGAATGGCCTGGATGAAATCTCCATTCCGAACCACAGAAGAAAATGGAGTAACTACCTGGAAATCAAAGGAGCCAGGGAAAATAACCTGAGTAATATCGATGTGAAGTTTCCCCTGAACATCTTTACGGTTATTACTGGCGTAAGCGGATCGGGGAAATCCAGCCTGGTAAGTGCTATTCTATTTCCAGCACTTAACAAGCAACTTCATGGGACGGGAGAGAAACCCGGCAGGCATGACCTCCTCACCGGCGACTTGCATTTGCTGGACCGTGTGGAGTATGTGGATCAGAATCCCATCGGAAAATCATCGCGTTCCAACCCGGTGACCTACCTGAAAGCCTTTGATGAGATCCGGAAACTATACGCTGCTCAACAGGCCTCTAAAATTAATGCTTATAAAGCCTCCCACTTCTCTTTTAATATTGACGGGGGAAGATGCGATGAGTGTCAGGGTGAAGGCGAGATCAAGGTTGAGATGCAGTTTATGGCCGATGTCCGTCTGGTATGCGAAAGCTGCCAGGGCAAACGTTTTAAGGATGAGATTTTGCAGGTTAACTACCGGGAGAAAAGCATATTCGATATTCTGGAGATGACCATAAATGAAGCCATCGAGTTTTTCAGTGAGGCATCCGGTTCCACCGAGAAGCGAATTAGTAAAAAACTTTCTCCCTTGCAGCAGGTGGGCTTGGGATATGTGAAGCTTGGACAATCCTCAAGCACCTTGAGCGGTGGAGAGAGTCAGCGTATCAAACTGGCCTACTTTCTGAGCAAGGAGTCCACCGAAGAGAAAATATTGTTCATCTTTGATGAACCCACCACGGGACTGCATATGCATGATATCTCCCTGCTGCTCCAGTCACTGGAATCCTTATTGGAGAAGGGTCATACGGTGCTGGTCATCGAACACAACATGGAGGTGATAAAATATGCCGACTGGATCATCGACCTGGGTCCTGAGGGGGGCGACCAGGGAGGTAGGGTTATTTATGAAGGTACTCCCGAAAATATCCCCGAAACAGGCTCACATACGGGCAGCTACCTGAGGCCCAAACTCCACTAAAAGAAGTAGTAGATGGCTGTCAGTACTCTCAGATTGGTAGCTTGAGTGACATCAGCAGGGATATAGAATTCATCGTAATTATCCCCGTAGTCAGCACTGGTAAATTCCACTTCCGCGGCTAGCCTGAGCTTGCCCACATTGTAAATGATCCGTGGTGCAATCCTGTAAAGTCTCCTGATGGAGGTCCCTCTGCCATATACCGGGACCGTTGGCAGGATAGTTTCATTAATTCCGTTGTTGCTGGTGAGTCCACCGAAGATTCCCACCTGCGGATTGCCATTGGTATGCACCTCAGCCCAGAAGGTCATGCTCTTAAGCGGAGCATAGGAGCGCTCACCCGTAGTTATGTCAGTGATCCCTGTGGCTGCAAAACCACTGATTCCCAGCAGGTCGGCGATGTTCTCACCATAGCGCACCTGCAGTTTGGCAGTAATAGGCTTGGTGGTGAGCTTAGAAAAGGCCATGGCGGTAAAGCCCCCAACCTTTTCATCGACTTTGTAGGTAACACCATCAACAGGTGAGCTGGAAAGCCGGGGCACAATGGTTTTATAGGCTGCTCCTGCACCTGCCACGATATTCATACCATCTTCATTGCTTGTTCCATAGTGAAGCTGCACCTGCATTTCAGGAACAGCTGAGTTCCTTAGATATTGGGAACTTGCCCCCAGGGGACCCACAGAGGAGTAGTCGCGCTGCCCCAGGACAGCAGCCAGAATACTAAAACCATGTAGATTATGGGTCACCCGAATCTGGGGATTCCGTGCAAAGGATTGCAGGGGTGTCCCGGTATTAAAGGAGACGGTTCCCGGGAAACA
>DAOWFP010000117.1 GCA_030637895.1 Bacteroidota bacterium
ATCCCCCCCTTACCAATGGCCTGAATCTTTTCGGCAGGGCTTAGAAGACCTTCCCTGCTTACGGTGGTGTTGGTGGCAACAATGCCGTCCAGCTTTAAACGGTCCACAATTTCGAGGGTTTCATCCAGCTGCTGCTCATTTAGATCTGGTGATATTTTCAAGAGTACAGGTTTCTTTTCTTCTCTAAGTTCACGCAGTTCCATAATCCTACCCAGGATCTGCTCCAGGGAATCCTGATCCTGTAGTTTGCGCAAGTCAGAAATATTGGGGCAGCTCACATTGACCACAAAATAATCCACTCCTTCGTATATGGCACTGAAAACTGCCTCATAATCGTCCACAGCCCGTTCATTGGGGGTTTGGGTGTTCTTACCTATGTTTCCCCCCAGAATAAGCCCTTTGGGCCTTTTACGGGCCAATCTGGCTGCTGCTGCTGCTGCTCCATGGTTGTTAAATCCCATGCGGTTGATCAGTCCCCTGTCTTTCTTAATACGAAAACTCCGGGGTTTCTCATTACCCGGCTGCCCCTCAGGAGTAACGGTGCCAACCTCAATGAATGAAAATCCAAAGGCATGAAATTCTCGGTATACACTGGCATTTTTATCAAATCCGGCAGCCAGTCCCACAGGAGAGCTGAAAGATAATCCCAGGAATTCTGTCTCCAGCGACTTATGCTTTACATGATAGCAGCCTTTCACAAGCGGGAGAACTCCCGGAATTTTGAATGCAATACGAAGAAAAGAGATTAACAGGTGGTGAATGGTCTCGGGGGACAAAAGGAAGAGAATGGGTCTGATAAGGTACCTGTACATTCGATTTTTGCCTGCAAATATACGCAGATTTCTAATTTGAAGGCGTATAAGTCCTGAAGGTATCATCCTCGTATATGAGCATCAACTGAACAATCCGCTTCTGACTGCGAGCCGCAAGCTTCGACAGGGTCTCCTCCTGTACCTTTTCTTCTGTCTCTTCAAAAGGGGCAGGGGCAGGAGCTTCATGGACTTCTTCAGCTTCGGCCTCCCTGGAAATTGCAGTAACAGGTGTCCTTATTTCCGTATCACTCTCTTCAGTGGCTGAAATATGGCCTTCAGAAGGCTCTTCAGACCCCGTGGGAGGATCGAAAAGGTTGCCCGATACATTTCGCCCCATCTGATCATACATGGTACCTTCACCCAGCATGAGCCAGGAAGCATTCAATCCCGGAAAAGCCTTTAAAGTCTTCTGTAGAAAGTCAAAGCTGGGTTTATTCCGCCCTGAGATCACATGCGATATACTGCTTCGCTGGACCCCGATAATATCTGCAAATTTAGATGGTGACAACTGTTCCAGATCCAATAACTGAATAAGGCGCTCTTTCATAACAAAATCTTTGATTACAAATGTAACAACAATATTGTTTACTTATGTAACGTATGCTTATTTACATTTGTAACCTGATGGAATAAATAGTGAAATTGGCTTATATTATTATGCATTGCAAATATCCAGGACTACTGGACATAGCTTGCATTATTCCAGATTATAAGGGATAATTGTTATAATTACTGGGGTAAGCCGTGCTTCTCTCTGGTAACAGGCCTTCAGGTAGCTTGCAGGCATGCTGTCACAGGCCTTATAAGCCCTATTTAAGGCCTATTTCACCCTTTTTTCTCTGGTTTGGGAGCCATACTGAAGCATTAGTTCATGTTACCTCTACAAAACACTGGATTTTAAGTATATAATTCCTAAATGTTACTGTTTGTAAGCTGTTTTCAGCCTATCTGAAGTCATTCCATTAAAGTAATATGAAGATAATTCGACTATATATCTGGTTATCTGGTGTTTAATATGATATTCTTTCAATCTGAAAGCAGGGGTATTTCTGTTTACATTTGTAACATGTAAAAAGTACTTATTTCGTATGTAATTGTATATATTTGTTAAGTTTTAGTCTGGTTACAATTGTAACATGCTTGATATTGGTTACAATTGTCAATTGTTCAGACTTCATAGATTGAGTTTATTATTAGGCCGATTCTGTAAGTTGTTTTGTGGGCTCCTGGTCTACTTTAGCACCTGGACAACGGAATGTCCTTTTACCTGTTCTCTTCCTGCTATCTAGCGATTGACTCAGTTCTTCCCTCCTCCCCTCTGTGCACGAGTTGGTAAAATATATTTTATGTACATATCTGGAGACATCCCCTTAATAAGCGACAAAATGCCTGGCACCAGGTCATGCCCGGGTTAAATATCGTCTTCTAAAAGGCTTAAAAAGATGGAAAATACTACTCTCTATCTTGAATTAGAGGCAGATAGCTGAATTGCTAAGTAAAATCAGTTAGCAGGCAAAGAGCCTAAACAGGGTGGTTTTTTATGAATTATTGCCTAATTCACCTTCCGAACGGGCCACAATGGAGGAAACGGTAGAGTCACCGGTGATATTAACCACTGTCCTTAACATATCCAGCGGCCGGTCCACTCCCAGGATCAGTGCAAGTCCTTCCACAGGAAGTCCCACCGAATTCAGAACAATAATCAGCATGACAATGCTGCCGCTGGGAATACCTGGCGATCCAATGGAAGCAAGGGTGGCAGTTAGCACTATGGTCAGTTGCTGAATTAGCGTCAGGTCAATCCCAAAGACCTGTGCAATAAAGACAGCGGCGATAGCCTGGTAGCAGCTGGTCCCATCCATGTTGATCGTTACCCCCACAGGCAGGACGAAATTTGCGATCGATTTGGAAACTCCCAGCTCATTGGTAACCTGCTTCATTGTTACGGGCAAGGTGGCAGCACTTGAACTGGTGGTAAAGGCCACCAGCTGGGCGGGTAAGATCGCTTTCATAAATGCCGGGACCCTTATCCCGGCAAAAATACGCATCATCAATGGGTAGAGTCCCAGGATTAACAGGAACAAGCCAATGATCACCGTAAGCATATACATACCCAGGGCGGTGAAGATATCCGCATCACCTGAAAAATCTACTACCAAAGAGGCCATCAATGCAAAAACACCAATGGGTGCAAAACGCATAATGAGGTCCACGATTTTGAGAATCACATCATTCAGACCATCAAAGAAATCCTTGACCACCTGGGTCTTCTCTCCCGGAACCAGCACCAGGGCAATACTGAACAAAATGGCAAAGAAGATGATCTGAAGCATTTTTGAGTTATCCCCCGCCGCACCGAAAAAATTCTCGGGAATCATATCCTCAAAAAAGAAGAGCGGCGATTGCTTCTCGAACTCACGGGCCGATTCCTGCCGTACCTCCACCTGGCTGCCAAACTGCTCCCTGTACTGCTCCTGCTTCTCATCCGGGAATACATCACCCGGCTTGAAAATATTCACCATGGCCAGACCGACGGTTGTGGCAAACACGGTGGTGACAATATAGATCACAATGGTTTTGTATCCGATCCTGGAAAGCTTGGTAATATCGGTCAGACTGGAAATACCTTTGACCAGCGAAACAAAAATCAGGGGGACCGCTATAAGTTTCAGGAGTTTTAGGAATATTGTTCCCCACGGTTTTACCCAGTCGGTGGTAAATGTTTCCCAGCCAGTCCATACCGAAACCAGTCCCCATAGGATTCCAAGTCCCATACCAATAAAGATCTTTGCCCAGAGCGGAAGTTTTTTCAACATAGTATCTTCTGTAATAATTAAAATCTATTTTAAAGCGCCATATAATACCTCCACCGGATGCATGGCCTTTCTGTCGGTGCCATCACCGATCTGGTGTCTGCAACTGGTACCTGGCGCTACCACTATTTCTTCTGTATCTGCCTCACGCACAGCAGGAAACAATACCAACTCTCCCACCTTCATTGAGAGCTCATAGTGCTCCTTCTCATAGCCAAATGATCCTGCCATCCCACAGCAACCTGAGGGAATCTCTTCCACACTGTAGTTTTCTGGAATTGATAGAACCCTCCTGGTGGGAGCAGTGCTGGCTATGGCTTTCTGCTGACAGTGTCCATGTAATTTTATCCTGGCTTTCTCTGAGGTAAAGAGGGAGCCATCAAACAAACGTTGCTCATATGCTCTGTCAAGATACTCTTCAATGGTCATGCAATGTTCAGCAAGCGCTTTCGCGCGCCCGGTCATTTCCTTTCCCACCAACTCGGGAAATTCATCCCTGAAACCCAGAATGGCCGACGGCTCGATCCCCACAAGTGGTCGTTCCGGTGTTACCACGGCACTTAAGAGCTCCACGTTTTTTCTGGCAATCTTTCGGGCTCTCTTCAGAAGACCTTTGGAAATATAGGTCCTGCCACTCACCGGGTGTTTCACTATAATTATCCTGATACCCAATCGGTTAAGAAGTCTGATACTTGTGATGCCCAGGTCGGTGTCGTTGTAAGAGCTAAACTCATCTACATATAGAACCACTTCCGGGGCATCAGCCGGCAATGCCGCATTCAGGCTTTCCAGATGTCTTCCTGCCCAAGTTCGAAGGGTCATTTTTCCCAGGGTGGGTATGCTTCTTTCGGTGGCGAAACCGAGCATACGCTTCAGCAATGAAGATGTGAGCTTAGATGTTGCAAACCAGTTGAATAGAGCAGGAAATATCATTCCCAGTCTGTTAATCCGGGAGATATTGGCAATGAGTTTTGTTCGAATGGGAACCCGGTGATGCTCATACCAGTGTTGCATAAATTCGGCCTTGATCTTGGCCATATCCACGCTGGACGGACATTCTGATTTACATGCTTTACATGAAAGACATAGGTCCAGTACCTTATAGATATCAGCCTGGTCAAAGGGCTTTTTAAGGTCTTTTCTGGAGAGCAGTTCACGCAATACATTGGCTCTTGCACGGGTGGTGGCCATCTCATCTCTGGTGGCCATGTAAGAGGGACACATGGTTCCTCCTGTAATCTCAGTCTTTCTGCAATCGCCTGAACCATTGCACTTTTCGATAAGCTGCATCAATCCCCCCTCATGAGAATAATCGAAATAGGTATCGAAGCGGGGAGATAGATGACCTGCCTCATACCGCAGGGAACTATTCATGGGAGGGGTATCGGTAATCTTTCCAGTATTGAATATCCCGTCCGGATCAAAAAGATGTTTTACCCTTCGGATCAGTTCAAAATTTCGCTCCCCTACCATCAGGGGAATAAATTCTCCGCGCAACCTGCCATCCCCATGTTCCCCGCTGAGCGAACCCCTGTATTTCTTCACAAGTAAGGCGCTCTCCAGCGCAATGTCATGGAAGAGTTGAATGTGCCTGGCAT
>DAOWFP010000077.1 GCA_030637895.1 Bacteroidota bacterium
AAATATAGTGCTTTAATTATCATTTACTTAAAAAAGACTGTTTTCTCAGCCCCCATCACATATACAAGTGTAGCCCCTGCCTCAATGTCCCCGTGGGTGATAAAGGGCTCCGAAAGCTTCTCACCGTTGAGTCTGACTTCCTGAACATAGGGATTGTCCTCTGACCTGTTTTCAGCCAGGATGGTACAAACCTTTCCGTTCTCCAGGTCAATTTTAACTTCATCGAAAGAAGGCCTGCCAATGGAATAGCGTACATCCCCCGGGCACATGGGATAAAAACCCAGGGAGTTCAGGATATACCAGGCCGACATTTGTCCACAATCCTCATTGCCACAGAGTCCGTCGGGCTGATCCGTATAAAACTCATCGAGAATTTGAGATACTAATTCCTGGGTTCTCCAGGGTTGCTCTACTTCATTAAACATATAGGCTATGTGATGACTGGGCTCATTTCCATGGGCATATTGACCAATCAGGCCGGTGATATCCCCACCTGCATTCTCTCCCAGGACTTCAGAGGAGACCGTAAACAGAGAATCAAGTTTTTGAGAAAATGCTTCCCTGCCACCCATCAATTCGGTCAATCCTGCTACATCATGGGGTACAAACCAGGTCCACTGCCAGGCATTTCCTTCCACATAAGGATCAAACCCTGTGTGATTTGCATGCCTGGGGTGGAAAGGCTCAAGCCAGCTTCCATCAAGGTTCTTCCCCCTCATAAATCCGGTTTTTTTGTCAAAATAAGTTTTATAACGTAAGGATTTTTCATAATACTCCTGAGCAATTTCTTGTTTGCCCATATCCTCAGCCATGGTGGCCACTGCCCAGTAATTATAGGCATACTCCAGCCCTTTGGATACTGATCTGTTGGTCAGATCGCTGGGAATAAAGCCGTATTTCTCTTCGTATAGCTTGGCATCGGGCATCAACTTTTTCCAGACAATATCTGCGGAAGAAGAAACCTCCTTCAGGGTATCATAATTCACAGAATAGACGATGGCCTCCAGGGCCTTCTCCGTGTCAAAGTTCCGGTGTCCCTTCATATATGCATCAACGATAACCGATACAGCATGCGAACCAATCATCGTACCAGTATAGTTGGATGCCAATCCCCATTTGGGTAAAATTCCACCTTCATCATATTTTCGAAGCAGGGACCGAATGAGTTCCTGGTTGTATTCAGGTTTCAGGATGGTGAACAGGGGGTGCAGGGCACGGTAAGTATCCCAGAGGGAAAAAACCGTGTAATTTTTAATATCAGATTGGTGGTTCTTATGATCCATTCCTTTATAAGAACCATCCACATCGGAGAATACCCCCGGGTACATGTAGGTGTGATACAGGGCGGTATAAAAGGTCCTTTTTTCACTGACATCATCTGTTTTTACCTGGATCCTCGACAATTCACGCTCCCAGATTTCCTCTGCCTCCATGCTGATCTGGTCGAAATCCCATCCGGGCATTTCGGTTTCCAGGTTCAGTGCCGAACCTTCGTAACTCACGGCGCTGATTCCTACTTTTGCCAGCACCTGCTCACCTTCAGCCGTCTTAAATATCAGCTTCATTTTTGCATTCTGCCCGGAAACTTCCGTTTTACCTTCCTGCAAGATATCATCCATATAGATTTCCGCATCAAAGGGTTTGGAAAACCTGGCTGTAAAATAGACCGTATGGTGCCTGGCCCACCCGGATGTAAGCTTGAGTCCCTGGATCTCCTGGTTGTTGACAACCCTGAACTCATGCAAAGGATTCTTATGACCATGCAGGGTATGAGTCAGATCAATCAGAATTCCAGCCTGATCGGCCTCTGGAAAAGTAATACGATGCATTCCGGCGCGTGTGGTGGAGGTAAGTTCCACATCAATGTCATCGTCTGTAAGTTTAACCCTGTAGTAACCGGGTCGGGCCTTCTCCGTTTCCCTGTCAAAACGTGACCTGTAACCGGCATCAATATCATCTTCCGGACCTGCATCCAGGGAAACAGATTCGGTAAAGGGCATAAACAGGATATCACCATAATCCCCGATACCCGTACCACTCAGATGAGTATGACTGAATCCCAGGATGGAAGAATCGGAATAATGGTAGCCTGCACATGCATCCCATCCCATGATGCGTGTATCCGGACTCAGTTGTACCATGCTGAACGGAAGGGCTGCTCCCGGCAAGGTATGCCCGTGATAATCTGTCCCGATAAAAGGATCTACAAAATCACATAAATCTTCAGCCTGCTTCTGCTCCTTTTCTGTACAGGCACTAAGCAGCAGGATCAATGTCATGCTAGCAAGAAGGTAAGGGGTATGGATTCTCATTTTCGCTTCATTTCATTATGAAATACACTAAATTAGGAAAGAAGGATTAAGAAATGTTTAATTAATCCTAAACGCATGGATTATTTTCGAATTAAGTGAGAATTAACTTTTAATTAATCGCGATATGCTTTCTTATACACTGGAATAAAATTAAAAGGATGAAAAAGTTCTATTGGACAGGATTGATGATTTCCATCTGGATCAGCAGCTTTACCCTTTCAGCCCAGGAATATACAAGCGGGGATGCTGATATTGATCGGCAAAGGCTTGAGGTTCTGGAGGATAAGACAAACGAAGCGAATTACCGGGAACGTGTCTTAACGCTTTATACATGGATGGGTGCTTTGCAGCAACAGGGTGCAGATACACGCTCTTTCTTTGATCTGGATACAGAGTATTATCAACTGGAACCCAGAGTTAATAATCTATCTGGCAGGGAATACCAGGAGGCACTCAAACAGATGTGTCAAACCATAGATGCCGGATATCAGCAGATGGATCTTATCCAAAAGGAGTTGACTGAGAAAGGCCCCCTGTTTACGCAATTTGAAGGTAAAGAAGAAGTAAAAGGTGGTGACCTTTCGGCCGAATGGCCCATGTTTCAAGCCAACAAGCACAACAATGGTTCCACGGCAGCACCGGGCCCAAGTTATGGACGTGAAAAATGGAAATTTCCGGTGGGACTTGGCTGGTATGCCCGTCCTGTCATTGAAGGTGATCGGGTCTATGTGGCCTCTCCGGGCATGCGAACAACCTCCTTTTGTCTGGATATAAACTCTGGAGAAGAAATATGGAAATCCTCACAGAGCCATCCCCTGCTGGGAATATATAAATACCCTGGAATAGCCTCCACTCCCCTGCTGATCAATGATCAGGTCGTCTTACGGGAACTTAATTCACACGGGGGAAATGAAGGACAGGCCCGCAACCTGGTGTACCTGAATAAGGAAAGCGGAAAAACAGAAGCACGACGTTTTGCCGGGCATATTGACTATCGCACACGGCTTGCCGCTGTGACCGGGAATGAAGAGGTGGTGGTGTATCCCTATGGCGAGCATGATATCTATGCCTACCCGGCCATCTGTCAGAATCTGAACCGCCTGATCTGCGCCGATGCCCAGAACAAAGAGAAGCGCTGGGATTTTAACGTGGGAGACATAGATGCATTGGCAGAACCTGTTATATCAGGCAACAAAGTATTCCAGGGCACCATGGAAGGTTATCTTTATGCCCTGAACCTCACCGGAGGGATGGCAGATCAACGTATTGCCTGGAAGTTCAATGCAGATGGCCCGGTCAATAGTGCTGTGGTCGTTGAGGCCGGGAAGGTCTATTTCGGAGCAAATGGCGGGACAGTATATTGCCTGAACGAGTCTGATGGTAAGCTTCTATGGGAATTTGAGGTGCAGGATCCTCATCAAGGAGCAAGAAAACAATTTACTACGCCTGTAATCCAAAATAATCGCCTATATGTGGGCGGAGCGGATAAGCACTTGTATTGCCTTGATGCAACAAATGGAACCCTGCTATGGAAACATGAGGCGGATGATTGGATTCGTTCCAGTCCCTGTGTCGACGATAAAAACATCCATTTTGCCACCATCAGCGGAAGAATTTACAATGTAAATCCTCAGGGAAAAAAACGATGGGATCTTAAAATAAGCGATCATGCCATTTATGCCGATCTGGTGGGCAAGGACGATAAACTGCTGATTACTGACAGCAATCTGATGCTCTACTGTCTGAATAAAAAGGGAAAACAAGTTTGGGAAAAGAGCATCCTGAGTGCCTTCATCAATGAACATGGTGAACGTATTTTCACCGACCAATTGTCCGGTGGTACTTTTTATCAAAGTAAACCGACTGCAGCCAGTGGAAACCTGGTTTTTGGCACTCCAAGCGGATTTTTATACTCAGTGAATGCGGAAACAGGTGAGGAAAACTGGAAATATGAAATGGGAGGTGCCATCTCGGTGGGAGCAGCTATTGCAGATGGAAAAGTATATGCCGGTCAGCAGGGTGGCGAACGCTTTTTCTATTGCCTGGATGCAGAAACAGGTGAGCTGGTGTGGAAACAAACCGTCCCGGGAGGTTGGGTGTGGGGCTCGGCTACTGTAGATGACGGCATGATTTACGTACCCACAGTGAACGGCTATGCGGTTTGTCTGGATGGGGAAACAGGTCATATTGTCTGGATGTATCCCACGGCCAAATCTGTACCGGCCGAACCGGCAGTTGATGGTGACCTTGTATATTTCGGATCCTGGAGCCGGTCTTTATATGCCTTTAATAAAAAGACCGGAGAAATAGTCTGGAAAGAAAATGGCATAGGTCTCGATTCGGGTACTTTAATTGCCGAGAAGGGTAAAATTTATCTTCCGCACCACTCCAATATTTTCATGTATTTTGATGCCCTAAGTGGGGAACTGTTGAGTAAGGGAAATGAAAATGAAGAAGAAAAAGGAAGGTATTCAAACTTTAATGCCAGTCCGGCTTTTGCGGATGGAAGGGCCTTTTTTACTGCCCGCGTAGGAGTTGGACTTCGTGGTGTCCCCTTATCCAGTAAAGTGTTTTGTGTTGATCCTGAAAGAGGAAAAATCCACTGGACCTTTCCTGACGGAGGAGGTTTATCCGCCCCCGCATTGGCCAGTGGTCGAGTGTATATCGCATCTGGCAATACACCCTTCTTCTATTGTCTTAATCAGCTTACAGGGGAAGCACACTGGATCGTGAAATTCGGGCACCGGGTGGAAGAATCTACCCTGTGCATCTATCGAAAAATGGTCTATGCATTGTCTGCCGATGGCTATGTTCATGCCATTGAATAGTCATAGCTATTGTGACAAGGCATATACAAAGGCTCCCAGGGCAGTGGACCTGCTTGTTCACTCTATATTCCGGCTGTATCCCTGGGTTCTTATCCGGGATAACAAAGATTTCATCTCCCTGGTAATTTCAGGATAATCATTAAGGACATTGTGCTGTTCACCAGGATCTTCACTGAGATTGAAGAGCATTTCATTTACTTCTTCAAGTCTTGGTCCAAAAAGCCAATTGGGATCAGGATCGGGAACATGCCCTTCCACATATTTCCAGTTCCCCTTCCTCAGAGCAGTGATGCCCTCGAAACTTGTGAGGACCATGTTTTCCCTCAGGGGACTTTCAAATTTCTGATCCAACCAGGCGGGCAGAACATTATAACTGTCCTCAGCCGCTGTCTTCTTATCCGGGAGTTCTGCTCCGATTAAGGCAGAAAGGGAGGCATAGGTATCGACCAGACTAATCATCTCGTCACAACTTGTACCAGAAGGAATTTGCCACGGCCAACGCACGATATATGGCACCTTGAATCCACCTTCCCATATGGTAAGTTTTGTCCCCCGTAGATCACCATTGATCTTGAGTCCGGCAGCAATAGCTTCATCTCCCCCGGCCGGATGTCCCCCGTTATCGGATGTAAAAAGCACCAGTGTGTTTTCACTAAAGCCACAATCATCGAGTGCTTTTAAAATCTCGCCCACTGAAAAATCCAGTTCCTGTATAAAATCCCCATAAGCTCCCCCTCCGCTTGTTCCTTCAAACACAGGCGAAGTAATATGGGGGGAATGTATGGCTGATTGGGGAAAGTACAGAAAAAATGGCTTATCAGTGGATTGATCACAGATCCATTCAACGGCTTTCCGGGTGATGACCGACATTTCCATTGAATCTGTGCGGTAGGGAGCAGGAATGCCAAGCATTTTACTTCCTTGCCAGTTATTCTCTGGCTGGCGCTGTTCCGGTGGAAGATCGTCCATCTTTGCGACCATGCCAAAGACATGGTCGTTTTCGACCCATGCTCCGACAATATCACCGTGGTTTGTGGGAATGCCCCAGTGATAATCAAATCCCAGGTCCAGGGGACCGGGTGAAAGTGGTTTGTAATAGTCGGTCTTTTCCTCCTGGTAGCCCAGGTGCCATTTCCCTATTGCAGCAGTATTATACCCTGCTTTCTTAAGCAAGGAGGCTAAAGTCTGTCTGTCCATCTGGATATGTAAAGGTGATTTGGGTCCACATACTCCGTATTCCATGTCTGTTCTCCAGTCATATCTTCCAGTAAGCAAACCGTAACGGGTTGGTGAACAGACCGATGATGGCGTATATGCATTGGTGAATAGCCTGCCTTCTTCAGCCAGGCGATCGATGTGAGGAGTTCGTACAACATCTTGATGTGCACCATACACACCCACCGAGCCATATCCCAGATCATCGGCCAGTATGATAACTATATTCGGTGTGGTTTGAGCAAAAAGGATATCAGTGATCGTAAAAAGTATCAGGATCAGCAGGAAGATTTTTATTGCGTTCACGTCATTCCTTTTTTGTAAGATCAATTCGGTGTCAAAGGGATAAGGTGCAATCTGTCCCGCTTAATGGCTTTGGTACAATAGTGCTCTCATCTCCTCAACAACATCCTTATATTCTGACTCTTCTGCCAGGTTGTAATATTCAATGGGATCGGCACTCTGGTCGTATAGCTCATTGCCCATTTTTCCTTCACCCCATTCAATGTACCTCCATTGGGCATTTTTTACCATCCTTCCGGTCATCTCACCCCGGCGCACGATGGCCCGGACTTCACTCCGGAATGATTTGGATGGATCTTCTACAACACCTGCAAAGCTCCTTCCTTCAAGGTAATCAGGGGTATTCTTCAATTTGAACAGTTCAGCCAGTGTGGGATAGATGTCAATAAACTCAAACATGGCTTCTGATTTTACCCCTGTCTCACCCACAGAGGGACCTGCCACAATAAAGGGGGCATTGGTGCCTTTCTCAAAGATGGTAACCTTGTTCCACCAGTTATGCTCTCCCAGGTGGTAGCCATGATCGCCAAAGAAAACAATCAGGGTGTTTTCGAGCTGACCGGATTCCTCAAGGGCCTTCAGTACCTTACCTACCTGGGCATCCATAAAGCTGCAACAGGCGTAGTAGGACCGGAGAAATTCCCTTCTCTCCTGGTCCGTAAACTTATCGAACTGCTTTGTTTCGCCCGGCAGGGTATGTTCGTAGGGAGCTACCCAGTCCCCGGGAAGTTCAGGCGGATCACAATCCTCCAGGGGATAGAGATCAAAATATTTCTTTGGAGCCACAAAGGGATCGTGGGGTTTATGAAAACCCACAGCCAGGAAAAAGGGCTGATCGTGCTCTGATTGAATAAATTCCACTGCTTTTTTTGCCATCAGTCCGTCGGCCTGGTCCTCATCATCCCCTTCGGCGGCTCTCCAGTGGCACCACTTTAATACCCCGTCGGTGAGGTTTCTCCCCTCACCCTTTTTACCGGTTTCGGTGGCTCCAAAGCCGTAAATCTCGTCCCAGGCCTCCAGATCATTATGCTCTGGCTTTTTCCCATGGAAGATCTTTCCCAGACTCATTGTATAGTAGCCGTTCTGCTTAAACAAAGCCGGCAGGCTAACCCAATCTCCAATCACCGATTGCAGGCTTACCCGGTTATCCTGTATCGTGGTCGTTTCCGGGGTCATGCCCGTCAGAAAGGAAGATCTGCTGGGATTGCATACAGCAAAGTTGCAATAGGCACGGTTAAACTGAATCCCTGAAGCAGCCAGCCGGTCGATATGCGGAGTCTGTACCACCGGGTGACCATAACAACCCAGGGTATTGTTCAGATCATCCACCACAATAAATAACAGATTCATTTCTGGCTTCTTAGCTGCAGCATCTGCTTTTCCTTTCTGTCCCGAACACCCCGCGAGGGCTATCAGGAAGATCAATACAATGTTCTTTGCATTCATAATCTCTTTGTTTTTACCAGATTATTAGTTCCAGCAGATCTTCCTCCATCGATTCAAAGGGACCTACTCCGGGTTTATCCTCATTTCTTTTACTTCCAAAAAAATCCGTATTGATCACATAGGGCGTTCCATCTCTACTCTCGAACACCGCTTCAGATACTACAGTGTACCCAAGCACCTGCGTGCTTACCAGTTGGGTATGTACATCCCTCACTGATTTATCCAGGTGTAGTTTCAGCAGGACAT
The DNA here is from genome assembly GCA_030637895.1 of Bacteroidota bacterium. Classification (GTDB taxonomy): domain Bacteria; phylum Bacteroidota; class Bacteroidia; order Bacteroidales. Next base: position 8,351 of record DAOWFP010000077.1, read on the forward strand.
CGTCCTCCTTCTCCTCGATCTCAATGCCGGGTTTAAAATCCGGTTTCTGAATGGAGTTCACTTCATCTTTGTAGGGTTTAGCTCCATTGTAGAACAGATTGCCAGCTGCCACACTTTCATATTCGGCATTGTCGTAGGCATTCAGTCCGTAGCCAATGCTTATATGCTGCCCGCCCCGGTCGGTAAATGACTCCTCTTCTAACTCAGCGGTCCGGATATAGATATTATTAAAGAAGCGATTATCTCCTCCTCGTATGTTTCTCAGGCACACCACTTTTGTAGAGTGCGCATGGTGATAGGGGGTCACCCGCATGGGTACATTAAAGCTTTTTGTCCTGCCGGCAAAAAGATTATGTACAAATGCACCACCCTCAGAGGCATCCTGAATGGAAAGTCCGCTTTGGGTCAGGAACAGATTGTTATCCACCAGGTAGGGCCCATGGTTTACTTCGGAAAAGAAATCATGATGCGAGTTATCATAGAGCAAATTCCTGCTGACCCGGGTCCCCTGCGCCATCCAGTCAAGCCAGATACCGATAAAAGCATTGTGGATCCGGTTATGCTCGATAAGCATATCAATGGAGGCATGGATCTTGATCCCGGCCATTTCAGCACCAGAATAGGTCCGTTTGGTGTAGATATCATAAATATGATTGTCATGAATGGTACTGAAGACAGCCCCCAGGCTCCCCACAATACCTGCCTGACCACAATCGCTTATCACATTATACCTGACAATGTGTGAGCCAATCTTCTCCTTCGACCATCCCGCATCAAGGGCCTTGAAAATAACCTCATTGTAATGGGTTGCTCCGTCTTTGCTGGGATTGTGCATCCAAACATTGTGGCCGGTAGCCCTGTCCTTCCCAAGGGCAATTCCCACACTCTTGGAATTACGTATCACGTTGTTCTCGATGATCCAGCCCAGGCTCCAGTGGGTTCCTATGAGTCCGGGTTGTTCAGCTGTAGGAGCGGCCCATTGGGTGGCAGCCTGCGACATCTCAAAACCGCGAACAGTAAGATAGTTCACGCCGGTTTGACTGGGGTAAAAGCATGCCTCTCTTACATTGATTTCCACCTCTTCAGAATTTGGATCCAGTTCCCTGAAATTGGCCCAGATGGTAGTGTTCTCCTCCCCCACCTCACTGTACCAGGTATAAAGCGAGGCTGAAGGATCAACAGCCTTTTCATGGGCTTTGGGATGCCGGACCCCCTCCAGGGAGTTCTGTTCAAAAAGGGACCTTCCATTAATGAATACTTCACCGGTATGATGTCTTATCCCCTCCGGGTTAAACCAATCACCCTCCACCATGTCCTTATAAGGATTATAGTCCCCGAAGAGGCTATTGGGCACCACGGCCTTCCATACCGATTCGCTGACCTGCTCCCAGTCCTCAATGAGTTCAGAACCTTTGATAATAACCTTTTCCCCTTCAGCTGCCCGGTATACAATCCGCTTCAAGTCATTTAATCCGCCATTCAGGGGATCCACCCGTTCCCGGTAAACCCCTTCATGCACTGTGATTACATCCCCTGCCCTGGCCAGACGGGCTGCTGCCTGAATGGTAAGAAAAGGCAGCTCAACACTACCGGGATCTCGATCATCTCCTCTTTTAGAAACATGGTATTCGCTAGCTCCAAGTGAGAAGCAAATGAAGCCCAAAGTCAGTATAAGGAGGAGCTTTCTCATGACTATTCGGACCTTTCAGGCATTTTCGTAACTACCGGGATCTCTTTTCTTAACATCTGTGCAGCCTGCCCTGTAATCCACAGATACTGGTCAGAAGGCATGCCATCGTTATCGATGAAGTGGGCACCGTCACTGGTAGGCGGATTATCGCTTACCTTGAAAATGGCTGTTCCTTCATCGATCTCATCGAACATGGCCACATATATCATATCGGACCCTGCATTGATCATGGTAAGCAGCTGGTCCCAGAGGAAATTTCCTCCCATGCGGGGTATAGCATCATAAACGATGGAAGGGTTATTTTGCCTCATATTCTTCCAGCTAAAGCCCGGACAGGCAATGGGGGCATAATCAACCCCATGCGCCTCTGCCCATTTGATGTCGGCCATGATATGATCGCGGAGGTGGTCGTAGGGGAAATGAACCAGTGGTGTAAAGCGCTGAACCATCCAGGGTAGCACAATGTCGGCTGATTCGATTAATTCGTGCAGGTAGGGATCGGGAAGGCAGTCTTTGTTCAATTCACGGAAATAGGTGGGAACTCCCAGCATCACCGAGCAGCCGCCATAGACCGGATCATTTTTCAAAAAGTCGATCAGGCGGTTCAGGCCTATATCCCTGATGTTGTAGGAGCGGTCAGGAAATCCAACTCCCCAGATGGTCACCAGCGGTTTGCCTCGATGGTGCAGGTAGGTTTGCTTATCTCCATAGTCCTTTACTTTCATGTCATCCACCAGGTGCTTCCAATCCTCGATTACCCTGGAACAATCATCTTTCCCGGGCTGCAGGCCAGAGAGGTCGTACATAACAGCAATGGCCCGGTCATATTTCTGAGAGGCTTTAAAGGCATTATCCAGAATCTGGTCCGAGTGCTTGCGACGTTCACCACCCCTGGTGACTCCATAGAAGCGTTGCATAAACACGCCGTCAAGACCATATTCTTTCATCCATTTGAAATGCAGGTCGGTGGTACTTGCATCCAGCGAACTAAATACCCTGGCTGTGCTGCCATCGGCATGTTTGAAACTCGTTTTATAGGTCTTTTCATATTCACTTACGTCCGGCCAGATATCAATGGTATTGTTTTCAACATCAAATTTTTCGTTCCTGCCAAAGTGGCCCCAACCCCTGTCAGCCTCATCTCCATCGGCCCGGAACCAACCCTGGTAACCGGCCATAATGAGTCCCTTGTAGGAGGGGTACATGGGTACCTTTTTCTGCGCCTCTTGTGAAAATCCTGTGAGGGTGCATGCCAGGAGTAACAACGTGACTATCTTTTTCATGATGTAAATATTTTTTGATTTAGTTATTTATTGAGTTTTTAAATAATTCCAATTCCTGCAAGAGTTCATCTACCAGATCAGGGTGCACAAGAGACAGGTCCGTGGACTCGGTGGGATCTTCTCTGAGGTTAAAAAGTTGTATGTCTTTTTCCGGGTCATCAGGAATAACACCGGGATACTGGGCTGGGGTTGCCTGCCCTTCGCTTCGTGCAATAATGGTTGTGCCATCGGGAGCTCTCTTATCCTTCCATGTGCTTAGATCCACCTCCCTGTAGCCCCTGGGCTTCCTGACAAATAGCTTCCAATCCCCTTTCCTGACAGACATGATATGTTCGTTGTGCAAACTAAACACAGGGGCATGATTGCTTTGCTTTCCCTTCAAAATGTTCGTGATATCCTGCCCGTCCAGCACATTTTCAGCAGGAAGATTTACGCCGCACAGCGACAGGAGGGTCGGGAAAATATCGGGCGACCAGCAGGGAACATCAACCGTTGACCCGGCCGGGAACTCCGCCTGGTAATGGATGATAAAGGGCACTCTGATTCCACCTTCCCAGGTTGTGGCTTTCATTCCTTTTAATCCACCCGTACTGCCGCCATACCAGGGCCCGTTGTCGGACATGAAAATAACGATGGTATTATCCAGCAGGCCCAGCTCCTTCAGCGTAGAGTAGATTTCCCCGGTTGACCAGTCCAGTTCACTAATCACATCGGCGTAAAGGTCATCAGGGGTATCAGGGGTATGAAACTCATCACGAACGGCCAGTGGTTTATGGGGCATGGCATGACAGAGATGAAGAAAGAAAGCCTGGTCCCGGTTTCTTTTAATAAAATCAATGGCCTGGTCCGTATAGCGTTTGGTCAGAAAGTTTTGGTCCACCGGGTATTCAAGGGTATCCAGATTCTCCACAAGCTGCACCGGGCGCATATCGTTGGAATAGAGAATTCCAAAGTACTCGTCGAATCCATGATTGACCGGGAAGAACTCTTCCCTGTGCCCCATGTGCCATTTCCCGATACATTTTGTTTTATAGCCGGACTCCTGGAACACCTCTGCAAGCGTGATCTCCCCAGGCAAAATGCCAATATCGTCTATCCCGGCATCGGGTGTGGGGTTTCTTATTAATCCATGACGAAGTGGAAACCGTCCTGTGAGCAGCGTCTCCCGGGATGGTGCACAATAGGGTGTGGGTACGTAAAAGTCCGTACAGCTAACCCCGTTTTCAGCCAGAAAATCAATGTTCGGTGTTTCATAACTTGTCTGACCATAGCAGGAAATATCGCCATAGCCCATGTCATCGGTCAGAATAATGATCACATTAGGTTTAGCAGGCGAAACGGATGTGCAGGCTGTGTTACCAGCAAAAAACATACCGAGTAAAAGCAAGTTCGAGAATCGTTTTAGCATAAGACAAAGAAAGGGTCAGTGGGCTAACAAATCATTAATTAAACCTTAAATATTCCACACTTGCTTTTGGCGAAAAAGTATTGCCTGATTGATTACCTCCCTTACAGGAACATTATGTCAGGGCCTCACAGGCGTACCATCAGACTTTCTCACCTGGGTCCACTCGTAATTATAATCCCTGAGGGGATATTTAGCAGCTTTCTCTTCATCGATATCGATCCCAAGACCGGGTGCCTCGTTGACAAACATGTAGCCATCTTTAATGGTGGGAGTGCCCGGGAATACTTCAAAGGCCTCCTCCCTGAATAGCTTGCACTCCTGAACTCCAAAGTTCCATACTGCAAGATCGATATGGGCATTGGCTGCATGACCAACCGGAGAGGTGTCGCCGGGACCGTGCCAGGCGGTTCTCACATTGAACCACTCGCCCAGCCGTGCCACTTTCATGGCGGGTGTGATGCCTCCGATCTGGGAAATATGTATGCGAATAAAATCGTACCAGCGTTTGGCCATGGGATCCACCCATTCGTGTGGATTGTTCATCAATTCGCCCATGGCGATAGGAACGGCACACTGCTCCCGCAACATGGGGAACCAGCGCATATTTTCAGGGGAAAAAGGATCCTCTATAAAATAGGGCCGATACTCCTCCAGTCGCTTGATCAGGTCGATGGCATCCATGGGTTCTACACGCTCGTGCATATCATGCAGCAACTCAATATCATCCCCATAGCGCTTCCTGGCAAGTTTGAACATGTCGATCACCCCGTTTTTGTAGGCCTGGGCATTCATGGTATGGTCCTTTTCCTTGCCGAATCCATGCCTTTTATAGGGGGGATCCTGCACCAGGTGGGTGGATCCATAGCCACCCAATTGCATGCGAATATTCCGGAATCCTTGCTCCCTGAGACTTTCCACATGATCCATAACTTTTCCAGGAGTGGATCCTGATGCATGACTGTAAGTATCTACCGCAAAACGAACCTTACCTCCCAGTAACTGATATACCGGCATTCCTGCCAGCTTGCCTTTAATATCCCACAGAGCCTGATCAAGGCCGCTGAGTGCATTGTTCAGTACAGGCCCGTTTCTCCAGTAGGAGCTCACATAGGCTGTCTGCCAGATATCCTCAATATTTGTTGCATCCTTATCCCTGCAAAACTCATCCAGGTAGTCGTTTATGGCCGTTACCACCGGCTTGACCCGCTGAGTAAAGGTCGCACAACCAATCCCGTACAATCCTGGAACATCCGTTTCCACCTTTACAATGACAAGTCCTGTTCCATATGGAGCTGTGGTAATGGCCCGCACCTTCTTAATCTTTACCTTCTGCAGATTCAGCTCTGCTCCCGGAGGTGCCCACCCCACCGGGCTTTGTACACCTTCAGGAGTTTCACTGCCAGTCACCTGGTTTAATTCTCTGGTACATGCAGCCAGGGGGAGCAGGGCCATGGCTTTTAGTAAATCCCGTCTGTTATTCATGATCAGAAATTATGAAAGTACACGCTTATAATTCTCTACCACCAGACCGGCATAAGGTTTGGCCAAATCAATAAGCGTTTGCTTGTCTGAGTCTGATAAATCCCTTAATTGCTTTAGCACAGCTATATTCTCGTCCAGCTCATAGATAAATCTGCATCCACTGCACACGGAAGAAACAGGTAGTGAATATACATACTGATGCAAGTTAGCCAGGGTCAGGTCACTCATTCCCACCACATCAGGAATATCCTTGGTCTTGATATCATCCGGCGTGGTATCAATACGCCCTCCCATCATGCTTCCTCCAGCCATGGTTTTCATGGCGATCACCCCATATTCCCTCTTAAGCAACTCTGGAAGTACATGCTCTTCAAAGGACTCAAAGCTGGGATCGCACACATTCAGTGGCATCTGACAGGCATCAAACTCCAAACCACGCTTGTCCAGGAACTCGAGAAAGTGTAGGTGAGTGGCCGGGTTGACGTGACCTGTAAATCCCAGGTAACGGGTAAGGCCTTTCTCCTTCGCCTCCAGAAACACATCCAGTACTCCGGCATTGATACGATCATCCACATCCTTAGGATCTCTGAGTGCATGAATTTGCCACAGGTCAATATAATCCGTATTCAATGCTTTTAATGATTCCTCCAGCATTTTTTGTACACCTTCGCCGGTTTTCGCCGGAGCTTTGGTCATCAGAAAAATCTGGTCGCGGTATTTGGGAGTCAGGAAGCGCCCCATATACTCCTCCGAGCGGCCATTGTTATACCCTCTTGCATTGTCAAAAAACCGAACTCCCAGTTCCAGGGATCTCTCAATCATTTGCTCTGCCTCCGAGGGGACATCGGTTAAGCCCAGATGATAACCTCCCAGGCAGAAGGCAGTCACTTTTTCACCATTTCGAATCAATTGGCGCTGTGGCAGCAGCTCACCCAGCTTGTCCGATGCCGGCATGGTCAGGGCCCAATCTGCCATGAAACTTAAAGCAGTCGCAGCACTTACCTTCTTGAGAAAATTTCTTCTTGTTTCCATATGCTATGTTTTGAATTAATATCAGATACAATTACACACGTGATATATGATTAAGTTAGCACCTGCGCATTAACAGAGTACTAATTTATCATTAATGCCTTACGCTTAGTGCATGTTCACTTATACTTAATATCCCTATCAAATTACGAATTTCGAGTCACATCCCATCATCATCAGCAAAAAAAATTGGGTGCCCCATAGAGGCACCCCACATAAAAAATTTAGAAGAAACTGTTTCTCCCTCTACAGTTTTAACCTGACTGAATAAAAGGCCTTAACCTTTGCAAGCTGGTCGTCGCTATCCCAGTCGCTTATGTCTCCCCACCATTCCTGGGCACCGAGTTTTTTACCATCGATCGAAGATGCAATATCGGCAGTATAGGTAAAGTCATCGAGAAGATCCGAAACAACTGCTAAAAAACAGCTGAGGAGGAAGAAATGAGCAGTAAATCTAATCAGGTTCAATCTTACTTCAGCGCTGCCTCAAATCTGGGTATGTTGCTGTTGGACGGATCAAGAATAACTATCTCCTGCAGAACGGCCCGCGCCTGAGCTATGTTTTCATTCACAAGATTGGCCACAAACAGATTATCCAGATAGGCTGCATTTTTACAGTAAGCATCGTAAGCTTTGTTATAATAAAACAACACGCTCATATCTTGTTTTTGAAATAAAATATTACCTATTTGCCAGTTTACCAGAGGACAGTCGTTAATTTCAAGACAAAGGGATAAATAATACAGGGAAGAATCCGGATTCGTATTTAAATGGGCCAGTGCTTTATTGTAATTGGCTACAATGTTGTGAGGAATATAATTCGAATAAGCAAATGCACTTGACCCAACAGGCTTACTGGCTTTTTGCCTCGTCTCTGCCAGCTTAGCCTGAATCAATTTCCTCTCCTCTCCATCCTCCTCCTCATCCACAAACTCAAAAGCTGATTGATACGCATCAATAGCCCCCTGGAAATTATGCTTAATGGATTCAATTTCACCCAACATGGCATATGCAAAAAATGACTCCACATATTCAAGCGATTTCCAGAGATGCTTCTCAGCAGCATGTAAATCGTTTAATTTCAGGTGGCAATTTGCTGCTTTATTGTAGTAACTGGAACGATAGGGATCGAACGCAATAAGCGACTCATATTCTTTACAAGCCAAATGCAACTGGTTGTTATCCTCATAATAAGCTCCTAAAAAATCATGCATTGATGCAACATTGGCATCAGGAACAGTGAGAATTGTGAACGCCAATGAATCAATGAGTCCCGAATATTGAAATGTGTCTCTGAAGCTCTGTTCTACATCCAGTGGAGTGAAGGGCCAGTGAGACTTCAATTGTTTAATTTTAAAATCCCCAACGAGGCTGTCCAGGCTTGTATATCCCCAGTTGCGCCTGTAATACGCTTTCGTTTTTGTGGTAAGTGGATCAGGAACTGCATTGATTAATTTGGATTCAACGATTTTTGTATAAAAAGCATCTGCCAAAACAAACTGGCCCTCTATATTTGGGTGAACATGTTCAGTAAGCAGGTTGTTTCCAATTAATCCTCCAAAAGAAGCATCTGAGAACCATTTGTTTGCAGGTATCAGGGTTACTCCGGATTGCCGGGCCAGACTATCGATAATTTGATTGATCTCTTCAGAAGCCCTGAAGCGTACCGGATCGAAATCTTTTGCCCTGTAAAACAACTCCTTTGCCTGTGAGACATCTCCGTTTGCAAGCGTCCTTAAAGCGTTCTGGTAAGTTGAACTCGCACTCAGGTCTTCCCCTGCACGATCACCAAATGGAGGTAAATCACGTATGTTACTGACAAGGTCGCTTAAAAATACGGGGACATCCTTGTTTTCTGCCTGTTCAAGGATGTAGCTTAAATTGTCTCTGAACTGTTCGATACCAATATTGTATTTGTCACCTCCATAAACGATGTCCTTATCCTGGACGATGCGTTTCATCAGGGTTCCTTTGGGATCATTACCCTCCCCACTTTTATTCAACTCCTTCGAAATCCTATTAATTCCGGATCTCATCAGTTGGGCCAGGCGTAAATTCATGATCTTGAAATTCAGCGACCTTAAAAAGGCGCTTTTACTCATGGTTTCATTGGACCCGATGCCAAAAGCACCATAATACTCATTGTGCCCGGCATATATCAGAATGGCATCAGGCTCATGCTTCAGGATCTGTTTTATAAAATCTTTCAAGGTGATGCTGTTGATGGCTGTAATGGCTGTATTAACTACCTCCACATATTTATCCGGGTAGGCCTCCTCAAGGCGACGTTGCAGTATGCGTGTCGCCATGGGGTTTCTATCGTAAGGGTAGCCATAGACAGTCGAACTGCCCATCACGAAAATCCTGAATCCGTTTTCAGGCTTATGTTTCAGAAAAATATCGTTGGTGGTAGATGTGGCCTCGAGACGATTGAAATACTTCTCTCCCACATAGGGATTTACCATGAGGAAGTCCTCATATTGTTTATTGCTGTGCTGAACTACTAATTTTTGGCTGTTCCCAAAAGAGAAGAGGCGCAGCGCACCTTCAATCAAAAATACCAGAGAAACAGAAAGCAAAATCGCAATCACTTTAAAGTAGACCTCACGACTTTTCCTATGTGAGTCCTCTGAATATCTATGCATGTTTAAAGATAATAAAAAAGAGAGTGCCTTTCGAGACACTCTCTTTATCATTCAATTATGAAATAAATCTACTCTTTAATAAACTTAGAGGACTGAGTAACTCCCATAACAGTTTCAATCTGAAGAATGTATATTCCATTTCTCAGCTCTGAAACGTCAAGCGTCCTGTTGAACTCTCCGTTCAGGTTAATCTGCTTAACCATGCGACCCGTTACATCGAAGAACTTGGCTGCACTCAGCTCTGAATCACTGTCCAGGTTCAGCTGTCCGGTGGAAGGATTCGGATAGATTGAAACGGAAGCACTCAGCTTCTGCTCCTCAACTCCTGTTGGGTCTAAGGGAGTACCCTCACCCGTATCATAGAAATGTTTGGCCTTTACAAGTTCAGCCTCACTATCCCAGTTATCGATGGTTTTATACCATTCCTGAGCTCCCAGTTTTCTACCATCAATGGTAGAAATAATACTTGCAGTGTAGGTAAAGTCTTCGGGCATATCCATCACAGTTGTCATACCGGCACTATTTTCCACATTGTCTCCGGGTATTGTCAAAGGATCATAATCTCCGATAGTGAAATTCAACTTGTCTGGCACTGTAATACCGTCCCAGGAGTAATTTGACTGGGACCAGGTACCCAAAGAATCACCGTGATTCTGGTCCCTGACCATTTTGGTAACCATCCCAGGATCCACCTCCCAGTGGTTATCCGATGCTATAATACCAGCAT
>DAOWFP010000104.1 GCA_030637895.1 Bacteroidota bacterium
CGCCAGACTATACATATGTTTGGAATACCGGAGCCACAACAAGAGACCTGGAGAATGTACCTGCCGGATCTTACCGGGTTGTAGTTACAGATAGGAATGGCTGTGTGGATTCGGCCGATGTAGCCCTTGATGATCCGACACCAATAGATTATGAAATATATCCTGAAGATCCTTTGTGTTATGCCGATTCAACCGGACAGATCCGATTGTTGCTTACAGGCGGAACCATACATTCGGTGGATGATTATGAAGTATGGATGAACGATGCTTATACCGGGCCCTTTGCAGATAATCTGCCCGCGGGTGTTTACCAGATCAGGATAGAAGATCTGAATGATTGTTTTGCCGAGACCGATGAGGAATTATTTGATCCTCCCATTCTGGAACTAAGTTTTGATACGGAAGATGCATTCTGCAGGGACCAGAAAGACGGGGAGATGAATCTCTATATTGATGGAGGAATACCCGGGTACTGGATTACATGGAGCGGGGGATTGCCCGAGAATGAAACCTACTTCAACAACCTCTATTCAAGAGATTATGTGGCCACTGTAACCGATGCAAATGAGTGTGTAATGATCGACAGTGTTGAGGTGGGCTATACCCATATTTCCTGCCTGGTCATTCCCAATGCATTCTCACCCAATGGGGATGGATTCAATGATCAGTGGGTAATCGAAGGGCTGGAGTTATATACCAATGTTGACATAAGAATTTTTGACCGCTGGGGCACCAGGGTTTACTATTCGCCCAATGCAGTGGACGATCCATGGGACGGCACTTTCGACGGCAGGAAGCTGCCCATCGATTCCTATTATTATATCATCGATTTGAGTAATGATGAACCTGGAATACCGGGGAATGTAACCATAGTTAGATAGAAGCGTATTAGAGAAGGGATGAAGAGAGGAATAGTATTTACTATATTGCTGCTTATTGTGGGCTTATCAGGTAAGCTCATGGCGCAGCAATTGCCCCTCTATTCGCAGTACGTTCTCAATGCATTTCTGGTCAACCCGGCCATAGCGGGCCACGATGGATACACCAGCTTTAATACCACCGCCCGGCAGCAGTGGCTGGGATTCAGTGAGGCACCCCGCACGTATTCAGCCTCCTGGCAGACCAGGGTCATGAAAAAATCTTATAAAATTATCAACCGACCCGTCAAAAGTGAGAATCGACTCAAACCCAGCACCAAGGGAAGGGTAGGGTTGGGAGCCTACATCATCAATGATGTCGTTGCAAAGGTGGCTCGGACAGGGTTCTCTTTTACTTATGCCTACCATATTTTCCTGGGTCGGCAGCAGCTCTCATTTGGTTTGGCAGGCAAGGCATTTCAATACAGGATTGACAAAGATCAACTCCACTTTGGGGAGGATGGCGATCCGGTGATGGATGGCGATTTCAACCCCGTGGCTTACAGTCCGGATGCCGATTTTGGAGTCTTTTTTCAGGATCCCAATTACTTTGTTGGTTTTTCCATTAGCAACTTGCTCCAGACTTCAGTAAAATCAGGAGGCAACAACATTCCAGAATGGATGACTGACCGGCACTACTGGGCTATGGGTGCTTACCGTTTCCGTTTATCTGATATGCTGGAACTGGAGCCGGGGACCTTGCTGAAGACCTCAGAGAACTGGAATCCACAGGGTGATTTTACAGTGAAACTATACTTCGATGAGCAATTCTGGGGTGGACTTTCCTACCGGACAAACAAAAGTATGATTCTCCTTCTGGGGGTCAAGATAGATGGCCTCCATTTTGGTTATTCATTCGACTGGGCATTTTCGGAGATCGCACATTTCAACTACGGATCGCATGAGATAGTCCTTGCCTATAAAATTGGGGATAATGCCCGCCGCTATAAGTGGACGAATCGTTACTAGACCTTCCTGATTACAAAGAAAATGTTTGAAGGTGCGATTCTGTGGCGCCTTTTCATAGCGTGGTACCTGACATTACCTTTCAGGAGAGAAGAGAGCAAGCGGTCGGCACGAATATACCATCCATAGGAGAAGAGTGGTTTTTTCAGGATTCCTTTGAAGATTTTTTGAAACTGGTAGGTCATGGTGAAGCAGTGATTTCTGGCTATCACCTCCACATTTTGTGTCTTGAAGATCTTGTCAAAATGTGAAAGCGGAATGCCTCTTTCATTGCTGGTTAAACCAGGCCTGGGTCGGTTCCAGTCTCCCATGGAAATGATTGGTTCTCTCAGGAGCAGTATCCCACCCGGCTTGAGTACCCGGATGATCTCACTCAGGACAAAGCTAACATTGGGAATATGGTGGAGGACTCCCAGAGAGGTGGCCAGGTCAAAAGTGTTATCGGGAAAGTCCAGTAAGCCATCAATCTGTGGTTTTACATAGACCGGATGCACCGGGCCGATCTGTTCACTACGCAGATTTTCCGAGGGTTCGATAATAGTCAGCTTCTCAATATTATGAATCACCGGTTCAAATTCATGTCCCCATGCTGCACCAAAACCCAGTACATGGTCAAACCGGAGCTCTTTAGCCAGATACCTGAAACCATGTATGCGGTTCAGGGTATGGTACTGGTAGCTATAAGTGGAGAGATCCTTATTTCCCAGGTCCGCATAGCCTTCAGACTCCTGCTGAAACCACTGTTCAATTTCCTCAGGTGAAAAATCATCTCCGTACAGCTTCCTGCCTGAAAGACAGGCTTCTATTTCCCCTTTTTTGCCTGGATTCATGGCCCGCCAAGTTAATATTATTTGCTTTATTTGCATCATGAAGGTTCTTCTTGTAGGTAAATCCACAAAGAATGGTGGAGCAGCCATCGCTTCATACCGGCTGATGGAGATCCTGAGGGAGAGCGGGGTGGATGTGAAAATGCTTGTTCAGGAGGAGGATAACAATGATGAGTCGGTATTTTCCACCACGCGATCTATGCTGAAAAATTGGATTAATTTTTTGCGTTTTGTCCTGGAACGCCTGCTGTTTCTGAGGCACGAAAAAAACAAAGAAGTCCGTTTCCTCTTCTCCATGGCCAATACCGGAGAGCACCTTGTCCGGAACAAACTTATCAGGGAAGCTGACATTATTCATTTGCACTGGGTGAATGCCGGATTCCTCTCTCTAGCTTCTCTTAAGGAGCTATTGGACCTGGGTAAGCCAATCGTATGGACCTTTCATGATATGTGGGCCATTACCGGAGGTTGTCACCATGCTCTGAGCTGCGAGAGGTACAAGCAAGCCTGCGGGGAATGTCTCTACCTGAAAAAGCCCGGGAAGAACGATTTATCCCACCGCTTATGGCTTAAGAAAAACCGGGTTTTCAGGGATCGGAACATTACGGTGATTACACCCAGTCAATGGTTAGGTGCTTGCGTAAGGGAGAGCTCCATGTTCAGTCAGATGGAAGTTCATACCATTCACAATCCCATCGACCAGACAAAGTTTATACCTGTCGAACGGGAGGATGCCTGCCGGGATCTGGGACTGGATCCATCAAAAAAATATATTTTGTTCGGAGCTGTGTCGGTGAGAAATCTTTACAAAGGATTCAACTTTTTTCTGGACGCCATAAGGCAAATGAGCAAGGATCCGGAGGCCGTGGAAGGAGTGGAGATAGTATTATTTGGCAAAATAGGTGGAGATGTAGAGCAGATGTTCCCTTTGAAGGTGCATAACATCGACTATATTAGTTCAATGCAGACCATGGTGGAACTATATAGTGTGGCTCACCTTTATGCCAGTTCGTCCCTGCAGGATAACTTTCCCAGTACCATTGCCGAATCCATGCTCTGCGGAACCCCGGTAGTAGCTTTCCGTACCGGGGGAATCCCGGAGATGATTGCTCACCTCGAAGATGGTTACCTGGCCCGGCACAAAGATGTAGTCGATCTGGCCGAGGGGATGAAGTGGGTTCTTTCCAACGATTCATATCAAGCACTTTCCGACATGGCGCGAAAGGCAGCAGTCAGAAGGTTCTCAAGGGAGCGTTCAGCAGAGAAGCATGTGGAGCTATACAGGAAATTACTAAATTAATCCCGGTGATGAATACAAGTCCAAAAATATCAATCATCACAGTGGTTTTCAATGGGGAAGAGCACATTGGGAGGACCATTGAAAGTGTTGTCGGCCAGACATACAAGGAGCTGGAGTACATCATTATCGACGGGAAATCAACGGACAGGACCCTGGAACTTATTGGAAGCTACAAGGGGATCCACCAGGTGGTCAGTGAGCCCGACAATGGACTTTACGATGCCATGAATAAGGGATTGAAGGCAGCCACCGGAGATTATGTGTGGTTCCTGAATTCGGGCGATCAGATCTGCAGCAATGATACTATTGAAACCTTAGTTGCAGGACTGGCCGGGACCCCGGATATTATTTACGGCGGTACCATGATCATCGATGAAGAACAAAATGAGATAGGCGACAGAAGATTAAAACCACCAGCTCAGCTTACCTGGCTTTCGTTCCGGCAGGGGATGGTGGTCTGTCACCAGTCCTTTATTGTTAAGAGAGTGGGGGCTCCGGAATACAATCTGGATTACCGCTTATCGGCCGATATTGACTGGGCCATCAGAGCAGCAAAAAATGCTACTCAGATCCACAACTCAAATATGGTTCTTTCCAGGTTTCTGGAAGGAGGCCTCACTGAGCATAATATTAAAGCGGGATTGAAGGAGCGGTTTAAAATCATGAAAGGTTTTTATGGGTTGATCCCCACCATTCTCCGGCATTTTGTTTTTGGGGTACGGCTGACCAATTTCTATCTCAGGCACCGACGGATTTAGCCCTGGCGGTCCCTGGCTAAGTTCATCCGCCCAATAATTTCCATCCCGGTGATCCCCTCCATTCCCAGGGATCCGAAGAGATCGAGTATCCCGGTATAATGCTCTGTGATGCCCGGAAATTCAGCTTCGTTGAAAAAGGAATTGTGCCAGAGCAAAGAGAAAACCCCGTTGAATTTAACCACCTCAGTGGCCAGCTTCTCAATTGCTTCCCTGGATTGTTCATTGCTCAGCTTGCGATGATAGAAGTGACTTACATCCATGACAGTAAGTGGAATCTCCCAGTAGTCCATAGTCCTTTGCTTATTGAAATCGAAAAATTTATGGGGCCAGCAGTAGGAGTTCCTGAATCCATCACATTCAGCAAATCCCAGGCTTGCATCGTAGCTTAGTCCGGCCTCCGCCTGGATCTGAGCTGTGTGGTTCGGCTTGAACCTCAGGTAGTGCTGCCGGATACCGGTGACCGCTGTGGGAGCTACTGCACGGAGGTGCTCCACGGTTCTGCGCATGGCCTGCAGCTTATCATAGGATTGCATGGTCCCGTGAATCCCGATCTCATGACCCTGGCTGGATAAAACCCCCATCAGTTTCCTGATCCTGGACTTATGGAAGTGGTAGCGGGAGTTGTCATACTTCCCGTCCTTTTCCAGGAAGTAGTAGGAGCTATGGAAGCCCCTTTCAGCTTCCCATTCCATCAACTTGTCGAAACTCCAGAACGGATTCTTCTTAGAGAATGGATTCAGGAAGTGATAAAGAGCGGTACATGCATCCCTTAGCTTACCCTGAAATTTGAAAGGGGAGTCGGCCAGTCCCAGAAGCTGCTTGAACTTATAGGCAGTTTCTTTAAAGTCATAGGCGTCAATCAGGTCTACATCGTGACTTAGCATCAGTATGGGCCTGTCAAGTAAGGGCCTGCTTTGAAATGGGATCCCGTTTATTTTACAAAACTGCCGGAGGCCTGTGAGAATGATCTCCATATAGTAGTTGACCACCGGTATACCAATGATGCCCAGTTTGAACTGAAGCGATTCCGTGTATGGGAATCTGCCATACTGATCGCGGGCTCCGTTTTTCACCTCTTCATAACCTGATAAAAGATGAAAAATGGACTTCAGCACGTCGTGGTGGAAGCACAGGCTCTTCTCCTTAAACTCATAAAAAGCAGCGGAGTTGTCGGCAAGCGGGTATAGAACCGGGATTTCATCTATCCGAATCACCTTATCCAGATCAAGTTCTGCGTCTGAGGCAGGGAAATAGACGGATGGAGTGCCCGCAAGCGCTTGCTCCCCGTATTGGATGAGCAGCCTCAGGTCATCACCCAGTTCAGCATGGTGTCCAAGGTGATCCAGAACATATTCAAGTTGTATGGCCGTGAGCCTGTTTCTCATCTAAGTCACTAAAT
Organism: Bacteroidota bacterium; assembly: GCA_030637895.1. Classification (GTDB taxonomy): domain Bacteria; phylum Bacteroidota; class Bacteroidia; order Bacteroidales. Next base: position 6,168 of record DAOWFP010000104.1, read on the forward strand.
TACCTCATTTTTTCGGCTTTTTATAAAGGTAGATTTTATGTTTCTTTGATTAAATATTAAGTCTCTTTGAATCAGACGAAAAGTCATAATCGAATCCCCCTCCTGGCCCTTACTGCCTATAAGCTGAATATGGGTGGGGTCAGCAATTTCATCCTGGAACTTGGAAAATATCTGAAATCCAATGGGTATGAGGTTTCAATAATATGCACAGACGGGAAAGGGGACTGGTATGACAGAATCCGGGAGGAAGGATTAAAGGGCAAGTATTTCTCTTCCATTTTCTACGAGTGGATTCCTTTTGGAAGAATCATACATGCCAGGAGGGTTGGGCGATATATGAGGAAAGGCTCTTTTGACTACATCATCAACAATCATAGTTTTTATATACACGCAGCAGCCGGTTATTTCTTTAGAACCAGCAGGATTATGCATGTGGTGCACAACCAGCTGGAACAGATGGTGGAACGGGAATCCGATCCTCTGTCTGACAAGATTGTGGGGGTAAGTCCCCGCATTGAAGAGCTGGCCCGCCAACACCTGAGTGCCCGGATGGTCACTTCCATATTGAATGGGATAAACCTTCCCGGGGAAACTCCGGGGGGATATGAACATTGCAGCGAAAGGCCCAATGATATTTTGTTTGTTGGGCGCATAGACAACAGGCAAAAGGCCGTATTCCTCATACCGGATATTGTGAAGTACCTGCTTGATCACAATGTCAGGACTAATATTACCCTGGTGGGTGACGGACCCGATTTTGAAGAACTAAAGCAAATGGTCGTGGATAAGTCTCTTTCAGATTATATCCTGTTAGCCGGTAAGGTAGAACCGGAAAAAGTCAGTGAGTTTTATGATGCTCATAAGATTTTCCTCTTGCCTTCAAATTTCGAAGGGCATCCACTTACCTTACTTGAAGCCATGGCCCATGGCTGCGTTCCGGTCTCCTCACTTTTGCCGCTTTGTACTGATATTTGCATTGAGCAGGGAAGATCGGGATACCTGGTTGAGGTTGGAAACATTAATGATTTTGGTCAGCGTATAGTGGAATTGCTAGGCGATGGGAATCTTCTGAATAGCATGAGTAAGAACGCCCTGGCACAGGCCAATGATCATTTTTCAAATACCACTTCTCACCAGAAGTACCTGGATCTCCTAAAATCTTTTGAAGCAGAAGATATGCAAAGGGCCAAATTCCCCTTAATAAACCGGAAGTATATGACCTGGAAAGAGATGGTGCCTTTTCAACTGGTCATGTTTGTTAAACGGAAAATATTGAAAACCATATAGCATGGGGATCGTTATCAGACAAAGCATAAAGGCCTCTATCGTAAGTTACGCCGGAGCAGTCATTGGAATGGTCTCCACCATTTTTATCTATCCCTATTTTCTGACTCCGGAGTTAATTGGCCTGAACCGCATTTTAATTGATTCCGCCTTCCTGTTTGCCTTTATTGTCCAGATAGGCATTCCCAATGCGATCATTCGTTTCAGTCCGCAATTAAAAAAAATGGGCTTGATCAGGGAAGCATACAGGTATGCCTTGCTTCTCCCGCTTATCAGTCTCGTTTTCTTTGGCACCCTTGTATTCCTTGGGAAAGATTATGTTGGGGGTTTCTTTACTGAAAACTCTCCATTGTACAGCAGATATTTTCTCCTGGTCATTCCCTTTGGACTGGTATGTGTGTATATGGGTATCATTGAGACCTTTGCAGTGTCCTATTACCGGATTACCATTCCGAAACTGATCCGGGAGATCGTCCTGCGCTTTCTTTTGATTGCTTCTGCCCTCTTGTTTTTTTACATGCAGTTATCCATCGACCTGTACGTAATGCTGGTGATAATTTCCTATGCACTGGCGGTCCTGATACTCTTCGCCTACTTCAAGCGCCTGCAAGGCATAATGACACCAAAAGAAAAGACTAAGGGTATCCCCAGGGAGGTCCTGAGAAACATGTTCCCCTATATGGGGTTCATGCTGCTTGCAGGTATTGGGTCCAATGTGGTTACCAAGGTGGATGCCTTCATGATCTCTTCGATGATCGGACTTGGGAGCACTGGAATTTATACCATTAGCTTCTTTATGACTGCCGTCATTGAAATTCCATCGCGGGCAACCTTACAGATCAGTGCTCCCTTTGTATCTGAAAGTCTCGAAAACAATGACCTTCCCCGGCTAAAGGACCTGTATATCCGCTACTCCTCCAACCAGGCAATTATAGGGGGACTTCTTCTGGTTCTGCTCTGGGCCAATATTAACAGCATCTTCGAGCTGATGCCAAATGGCGATATTTATGAAGCGGGTAAATATGTGGTCCTGTTCATCGGCCTTGGTAAGTTAATTGATGTGAGTACGGGGATTAATAACCAGATACTGATCTATTCAAAGTATCACCGATACCTGATTCTTTTTGTTGTGATGCTCGGCATCATTACAGTGACAGGGAATTACTTATTAATACCCATCCTTGGAATAACCGGGGCTGCTATTGCATCGCTCTCTTCCTACTTTATCATCAATACGGCGGTTATATTATTTATTTATCGCAAACTGGGGATTCAGCCATTTACGGTCAAAACTCTTAAGATTATCTTTCTTATAGCACTGGCTTTCTTAGTAAATTATCTTCTTCCAGACCTCGATAGCTGGTTCTTTGATTCCTTATATCGAAGCCTGATCCTGTTAGGTATTTTTGTTGGATTTACTTACTTTTACAAGCTTTCTGAAGACCTGAATTCTATTGTGCGAAAAGCACTTACAAAAGAGAAATAGCATGCTGAAAGTCATAAACTGGGTCCTGAAATTCTTCAAACTTAAACTCATACAACCCGGCAAGAGGATCGTCCCTTTTGATGTGGAGGAGGACTTCCTTGAAATACACAAACGGGCGCAACCCAACTCCATGGTATCACCCGAAAGATTGTATGCCACTTATCAGGCAATCAAGTATGCAGAGGCAAACAATATTGAAGGGGACGTTGTAGAGTGTGGCGTATGGAAGGGAGGAAACTCCATGGTCATGGCCATGACGCTTATAAACTGTAACTCTGAGCACAGGGACATATACCTGTATGACACCTTTGAAGGAATGGTGGAGCCCGGTGAAAAGGATATTGATTTTAAGGGGCAACACTCCGGGGGGGTATGGAAGAAACACCAATCTTCTGATGTGAATGAATGGTGCTATTCGCCCTTGGAGGAAGTGCAGCAGAATATGGCTTCTACGGGCTACCCCGACGACAAAGTGCATTTTATCAAGGGGAAGGTAGAAGATACCATCCCGGGGAACATACCAGATAAGATTGCTGTTCTGCGCCTGGATACTGATTGGTATGAGTCCACCGTTCATGAGCTTGAACATCTTTTTCCAAGACTGGCCGACAGAGGGGTCCTGTTAATAGATGATTACGGACATTGGAAAGGACAGAAGGAAGCTGTGGATGCATATTTTGAGGACAAGTTCAAACCCCTCCTCAGTAGAACGGATTATTCCGGAAGGATGATGATCAAACTTGGCTGATGAAGGTAACATTATTATTCAGCGGGCTGCCACACTATCTTATTGCCCTGTTAAACAGGCTGGTATCGGCGCATGGAATTGATATTAGCCTGATTATTCCCAGGGAGAGAGGAATGTCGCTGGGGGAGGGGATCAAGCTGGGGGATGCAGAGAATCCCTATCTGTTTACAATTTATTACCTGGAAGAATTCCGGGGCAGGTTGAACAAGCCCTATTTCAGGGACCTGCATGCGACTCTAAGTGAAATTTCCCCCCATATCCTGGTCCTCGGCTGGCCTTATATCATTAATTATTATTTTGATACCAGGGCTCGTAAAATCGTCAAAAGAAAGAATATTTCATTGGTTTTCAGGGAGATCCCATTTATGGTAGCCCCAAAAAACCGGGCCATGAGCTATTACAGGAAATATCCGGTTCTGAATGAAAACCTGGAAGTGGAGAATCCTGTGGGATTGAAGTTTTATCCCTGGGCTATTGGACTAAATCAGATGAGGCGCAAGTATTATCGCTTGGCCGATGCTACCATGATTTATGCCAGTCACGGCTTTGATATCCATGAGAGTTTTGGCTTAAGCCGGGAGAAAATCTTCCTGACCTACAATTCACCGGATACGGAAACCATAGCCCTAAGCCGTCAAAAATTATTGGAGCAGGGTGTAAGGGCTTCAAATCCAAAAAGAATCTTTCATCTGGGCCGCCTGGTAAAATGGAAACGTGTCGATCTGCTTATTGAAGCGGTATCACAATTGTCTACCAAACATAAGTCCATTGAACTGTATATCATTGGGGCAGGTCCGGAAGAAGCTAAGTTGAAAAGACTTGCCGAACAGAATGCTCCGGAGGGGACCATAAAATTCCTTGGAAGCATCTACGATCCGGAGGCTCTGGCCAGGGAGATCATGGCTTCTTCCATCTATGTTCTTGCAGGAATGGGAGGATTATCTATTAATGAAGCCATGGCCTATGGCAAGCCGGTGATCTGCTCAAAGTGTGATGGTAGCGAAAAAGACCTGGTGATTAATGGTGTCAATGGACTCTATTTTCGCGATGGAGATGCGGATGACCTGGCCTCAAAAATAGAACTATTGTTGAACGATCCGGCTGGATGTCAGGCCATGGGAGAAAAATCATTAAGGCTTATTGAAGAAAAGATCAATCTGGCAACAGTGACGCAAGAATTTGTGAACTGCTTTGAATATTTGATGTAATTATGGGATTGGATATTAACGGGGTAAAACTCCTGCTTCATGCAAAGCAACTTGAAGTGAATTTTGACAGAGTTCTTACCATTGGAAGGCAAATGCTTTACCTGAGGGAGAAGGAGTTGAGGCGCATGCTTATTCAGGCCGGTTTGATAGCTGCCGATAGCAAGGATACCTTTGCGGTTGACACCTATGCTGAAACCTTTTTAAAAATGCTGGGAGCTGAAGTTACAGACTCCCTGGATGCCTCTGCCTACGAAGAAGCGAGCATGATTCATGACCTGAATTTGCCCTTGCCCAAAGAAATGCGTTCAAAATACTCAGTTGTAATTGACGGTGGAAGCCTGGAGCATGTATTTAATTTTCCGATTGCCATTCAGAATTGTATGAATTTAATCGAAACAGATGGCTACTACATTGGAATTACACCTGCCAACAACTTCCTTGGCCACGGTTTCTATCAGTTCAGTCCCGAACTCTACTATAGAATCTTCTCTCCGTCCAATGGTTTCAGAATGGTAAAAATGTACCTGTATGTCGATCGCAAAAGGGCTTCCTTTTATGAAGTCCTGGATCCTTTAGAGCTGAAGCAAAGGGTAATCATGGCTAACGCTTCCCCCTCCTATCTTTTTATTCTCGCTCAAAAAACAGAAGAGAAAGAGGTGTTTAAGGTGGTTCCGCAACAGAGTGATTATGAGCATATAGTATGGAACGAGGGGACAGGTGGCTCTTCGTCAGGTCAGGTGAAGCAAAAAAATACGAAAGTGGGTAAGCTCACAGGGAAGTGGACAGATCTATACCACAGACTGGGCCGGCCCATGGGTAACAGCAATCCTCAATCTGTAAGAAAGATAGATCTGGACCTTTCAGGTAACAATTCCTAGAAAGTAATTATTCCTTATCCTCTCCGGGTTTTTGAACCATTTGTGGATAAAAATAGAAACCTGCACCACCCAGCAGGAGTAGTAAAACCAACCAGGACCCCATGAGGGAGATTTTTTCCCCTTTTTCGAAAGGTTCAAAGGCAAATTCGAACTCAACCGTATGTGTTCCCGCTTCCACCGGCAGGGCACGCAATATATAATTGGCCCGCAGGTGAGGAACGGGCTCGCCATCGATGCTTGCATTCCAGCCCCCTTCATAATAAACATCAGAAAAGACCACCAGTGAACTTTGATCGAGCGATACCTCATAGGTCAAATGGTTGGGCCGGTAGTCCGATAGCACCACAGTTCCGGAAGCTTCTTCATGCCTGAGATTGTCGCTGATAAGCTCTTCAAACCTCCTGTCCACGATGGCCACCCTGCTAAGATCGGTGCTTCCAAGGGCCAGGTACTCCTCATCGGCATTTTCGACCAGCTTGATGTCATTCACCAGCCAGCCGTGGCCCATGGCATGCGGGTTATTCAGCGGCTGGGAGGCCGGATTCAGGATAAAATATTTGGTGTTGATCATGTTCAGTACCTGCTGCTGAGCCAGCACAGAATCCACCTGAATGGCAGTGGGTTGTGCACTGAGAACACCGATGATGTTCTGCAGCCCTTGTGACAGGTACACATTAATCAGATCCTGGTATCTCCTTAATTTAATCCCGTGGTAGCCCCCAATGGATTTGTGATGGTAAGAGGTGGTACCATCCGCCCATGTGTTTACCGTGAGGTTTGCCACCCGGTAATGGATATCCGGATCCTGCAGGATAAGCTCATCGGCTGTGGTCATGGCCATGGAATTTTCCTGTTGCCTTTTTGACACGAAATTATCCTTGTTCAGGTAACGGTGGTCGATTAACCAGAGGTCAACTGTGACCAGCAAGGCAAGTCCTGCCATGAACCAGGCCAGCTTCAGCTTCTTGCTGGCGAAGTACCAGGTCAGCACAAAGGCCAGTGCAATCAGGACAAAGCTTCGGATGGCATCGTGCCTGAAAATGTAGATTCTTGCTGCTTCCAGTTCATCCATAAACTGTCTGAACTGGGAGGCATACTGGACATTGGCACCCTGCAGCTGCTGATTAAACATCAGTTGTTCACGTTCCGTAAAGAAGTTGAACAGACCAGGGATCAGGAAGAATATCAGGGAAAGTCCCCCGGTAAGTCCGAAGGCCACCAGGAGCTGTTTCTTGTTTTCAAGGATCAGTTCCGGCTCTTTAATTATCCTGTCAATGGCCAGAAAGGCCAGAAGCGGAATGTTGAAGCACACGATGACCAGTGTCATCTCCACGGTCCGGAACTTATTATAGAAAGGGACATGATCCAGGAAGAAGTAGGATAGTCCCGGGAGATTACTGCCCCAGGCCAGCAAGATGGAGAGCAGGCTGCTGATGAGGATCCACCAGCGCATGGGACCCTTGATAAGCAGGAGTCCGAGTACAAAGAAAAATACCACAATGGCACCGGAATAGTTGTCGCCCGCTGTGGATGCTTTTGCACCCCAGTACTGGTTCGACCCGGCAACGGTCTCTTTGAGTTGCGGACTCACCTTTTCCATGGCCTTGTCATTTCCTCCCATGGCACCTGTTTTACCGCCTGTCACATAGGGAATCATCAGGGAGAAAGTTTCCGCCTTTCCATAGCTATAGCTAAGGGCATAATCCCTGTCCAGGCCTGAGGTCTGGTTCTCCTGGTCCATAGTAAGTTCAGGCTTTCCCCGGATACTCTGTTTGGAGATCTCGTAATTGGTCCAGAAGGTTGACAGGTTGGGAAGCAGTGCCAGTAGCGCGGCGATCAAAAGTACACCTGAAGCGGTCATAAATTTCCGCAACTGTTTTTGGATGATTGCGAATACTCCGGTGGAAAGCACGATGATGAGCGATAAAAGCACCAGGTAATAGGTGATCTGCAGGTGATTGTAGTATAATTCGATGCCCAGTCCCAGCAGGAAAATAAGTCCCCCGGCCAGGTACTTGCCCCTGTAGGTTAGCAGAATTCCTGCCACCACCGGTGCCATAAACGCAATGGCGTAAGCCTTACTGATATGTCCGGGCTGCAGAATGATCAGGTTGTAGGAGGAGAGTGCAAATGCGATGGCTCCAATGGCACTCAACCATGGAGACAGCCGCAAAGTAAGCAGCAGAATATAGAAACAGAACATGTAAGCAAACAGGATGGCAATGGGGTTGGACATTCCGGCCCCAAAGCGTGTAAGGTTTGCTATTTCTCTGAAAATGGTGGTCCTGGCCCCTGTGGGACCCACATGAAAGGAGGGCATCCCAGAAAACAGTGAATTGGTCCACTGGGAAGATTCACCTGTCTCTTCCTGAAATTCTGTTAGCTCCTGTTTTACCCCTTCAAACTGGGTCATGTCGTGTTGAGAAAGCACCTTGCCATCCAGTACCGGGCTCATATACGCCAGGGCCAGAGCAAGGAAGCCTAGCAGAATAATCAGATGTGATTTGGCAAATTTAGTCAGGGATTCAATCAGAGCATTTTTCATAATCTGTTGATTAATCGGCTAATTTTTCAAAGAGTTCTCTCATACTCACCTTCTCCTGGATGATCCCCTGAAGCTTGGTCCAATGGATGCGATCCTGTTCCATGGTGTCCCTGTAACGGATGGTTACCGTATCGTCCTCCAGGGTTTGATGATCTATGGTGATGCAAAATGGAGTTCCAATGGCATCCTGCCTCCGGTATCTTTTCCCGATGGAGTCCTTCTCTTCGTACTGGCAGTTAAATTCATACTTCAATTCATACATAATCTTGCGTGCTTTCTCGGGCAGACC
>DAOWFP010000071.1 GCA_030637895.1 Bacteroidota bacterium
CAATGTCCCTTTCATGCTGGGGATAGTCCATCATATTGCCGCCGTTGCGTTCTTCGTTGATGGCAAAGAAGTCCAGGGCCAGTTTGTCGCGGCTTCCGAACCGGTGGAAAGCCCTTGCCCCAAAGGTCAGGTTTTCCAGGGAAGCCAGTTCGGAGAAACTATCGTTGTTGGCATCGAACATCTCTCGCTTCCTGGTAAACCCGTATAGGGATAAGCCTGATTTACGATCGTCTGATACCACTGAGGTGTTGAAATTGATGGAATAATCCGCTGCGCTACCCCCTGAACCTTCAACACCGACACCGGTCTGAGCATAGGCAGCTCCCCCTTCATAGCTGTTAGTTAAGGGATCTTTCAGAATGATATTAATGGTTCCCGCAATGGCACTGCTGCCGTAAAGGGCCGAACCGCCTCCACGGACCACCTCTACCTTCTCTATCATGTTGGAAGGGATCAACTCCAGTCCGTATACACCTGCCAGTCCACTGAAAATGGGGCGACTATTGATCAGTATCTGGGAATAGGACCCTTCCATACCGTTCATACGTACCTGGGAGAATCCGCAGTTCTGACAGTTGTTCTCCAGGCGCAGTCCGGGTGAGAAATTCAGTCCCTCGCCCAGGGTTTGGCTTTGTGAACTATGGAAAATCTGGGAACCGATGGTATTCACTATGACAGATGCCTCGGTTCGCTTTTGTTCGCTTCGGTTGGCTGAAATCACTACCTCTTCCAGATTCAAGATATCTTCTTCCAGGTCAAATTTCAGTTCGGTTGTGGTATGTTGTTTTATCTGAACGACAATTTCCTGGGGTTTATATCCTATGACGCTCATAGCAATGATCTGTTCCCCTTCCGGGAGATTTATGAGCTGAAAATGACCGGTTTCATCGCTTACGGTTCCGATGGTGGTTCCTTTTACCGCTACGTTGGCATAGGGTATATGTACGCCCCGGCAAACTACGTGGCCTACTACGTTGGCATCCGTATGCTTCTTTTGTGCATAGGAAAACTGGAAGAAGGAAAGCAGGAAGAGACTGATTATTATATATGTTTTTTTCATTGTTCTTGTATGTAATTATAGTCTGGATTTGCTCGCCATACAGAACGGCAAACATATCCCATAGGGGCCTAATCCCAGAAGGTGGGAGGGAGATAAATTACATATAAGCGGGAGGAGCTCTTCCCTGGGAGGCCGGGACCAGGGCCGGGAGAAGACGATCTAAAGCTGCTTCCCTGAAATGGGTGGTCGAGGCGGAGCAATTCAGAATAAATGCTGCTATAGCACAGAGAATCAACACGTCCAGCAAATTCAGCAGAAAGAGCTCTGATGATGAATGCTGGTGGGAAGTGCTCTTGTTGCATCCGGCATTCTTCGAGAACGGGTGGGCATGTGAGACAATGGAGCCGTCGGGCAGCACATGGGTATGGGTATATAAGGCCTGATTCACCAGCAGGCAACCCATGACCAGGATCAACATAGCCAGGGTGATCCTTTTATAAAGTATGTGAGCCATCCCTTTCATCCGGAGGTAAAATTAGTACTGATTCCTGTGGATCAACATACCCGAAGGTGGGTATTTATACAGACAGATTAATTTATATTAATTCTAACTAAGGATCAGCGAGTTCATTGCTAACTTTAAAAGCAGATAAACCCTAAACGATATGAATTTTAATGAACCAGGAACCCTGGGTCGAACCGGGCTTCAAGTGGGCCGGCTGGGTATCTCTTCCAGCTACGGCGCTCCGGCTGCTGCTTTTGAAGAGGCTTTTGAAAGAGGATGTAACTATTTTGTGATGGGCAGCTTTATGAAGGGGCGTTCCAAAGAGATGATCAAGGCAATCCGGAACATTGCCCAGAGGGGCGACCGGGATAAGCTGGTGGTCTGCCTGATGGAGTATACCCACTCCAAGCTGCTGGGTAAATCCCATTTTTACAAAGGCTTGAAAAAGCTTGGACTTGATTATGTGGATGTTTTGATGCTGGGGTATTATCCCAACAAGCCAAGAAACCAGGTGATGAACCTGGCTCAGGGATTGAAGGAGAAGGGGGTGGTGCGTCACCTGGCGCTTTCGGGTCACAGCCGGAAACTATTCCCCAAACTGGTGGAGAGTCCCATTGATATTTTCCAGGTGAGGTACAACGCAGCAAATAGTGGTGCTGAGAAGGATGTTTTTCCCTTTTGTGGAGGAGAGAATCGACCCGGATTGATTTCCTTTACTGCAACGAGATGGGGACAGCTGCTTAAAGAGAGCAAGATGCCCCCCGGAGAAGCGCCATTGACGGCCAAGGAATGCTACCGCTTTGTATTGAGCAATCCGGCAGTGGATGTTTGCATGATGGGGGCCCGCAACCTGGAGATGATGCGTGAAAACCTGGAGACACTGGATTCGGGGCCACTCACTCCTGAAGAGATGGAGCGGATCCGCCGCATTGGGGATCATGTTTACGGGAAACCTCGGACCTGACCTTAAACAAGCTCTGCCACCACTTCGACTTCAATCAGACATCCGAAATGCAGATCCCGGGTGGGTACCATGGCCCTGGCGGGTTTATGTGAGCCAAAGCGTTCAGCATAGATCTCGTTGACCTTGCCCCAGAGTGAAATGTCAGAAATATAGAGCGTTGCTTTCACCACCTTGTTCAGTGATGAACCTGAAGCTGCAAGGATGTTCTCCAGATTGTTCATAACCTGGTGCGCTTGTTCTTCAATGGTGGCTTTGATCTCCCCACTCTGCGGGTGGATGGGCAGCTGTCCGGATACAAATACCAATCCGCCCGAAATAATAGCCTGGGAATAGTGTCCGGCAGGTAAGGGAGCCTTATCTGTATATATGCGTTCCATGGGATTATAAATTTAGGGTAGCAATCGACTTCCCATCCAGGGTCTGGTATTCCCGCATCAGGTTGGAGGTAAGACAGGAATGGACCGGCAGGAAGAGGAGCTTGTCACCGATGTTGACCTCCCTGATCAAGTCTCCGCACTGCTCTATTACGCCGTGTTCCTGGGAGATGCTGGTAAGATATCTCTTTTCTGTAGCAGTGAGCCAGCCCTCTTCGCCTGCTTGCACCAGCTGACCAAAGACAGAAGCTCCATCAAGAAGCAGCGACTCTTTTGAGAAGTGGACGGCACCTCCATGAATCACGATTCGCTCTCCGGCCGGGTATCTACCGGCCACAGGGCACTCCATGGCTACTGCTATCTCCTCCAGAGTGCAAGCACCCAGGGTATGCTGAACCAGGTCGTAAAAGACAAAGTTACCAGGGGTAATTTCATCAATCTCCCCAAACTCCTCCTGTATACTGCAAGAGGGTGTATCGCCATAAAGGACCTTTGGAGAGTACTGAGTAAGTTGCATTTTTAAGTGCTCCAGGTCACCAAGCGCCTTTCCATGAATGTCATCTAGCTCCTTCCGGCTACTGGCTTTATAGGAGTGGCCGGCGTGACAGTAAAAGCCGCGAAACTCCAGGTGGGGATTGGAACTGGCCTTGACGATGATCTGCTCAATTAAATCAGGATTCTCTGCTTTGACTCCGGTTCGGCAATAGCCAGTATCGATATCTATATAATAGCCAATTTCCCTGGGGATATGATTTAGAAAGGGGAGTGCAGCGGGACTGTCCACCAGGATAGAGAGCTTGCATTTTTCTGATATGCTGATGAGACTTTCCATCTCGCCTGGATGGAAAGGGAAGGCCACCAGGATATCCTTCCATCCTGCCTCTGCAAAATATCGGGCCATGGGGAAAGAGGAAACGGTAAGGGCACTAATATCGAAATCCCTGAACCAATTAGCGATTTCGGCCGATTGATGAGTTTTGCAATGTGGCCTGAATGAGAGGCTGTTCCGCTTTGCTTTCCCGGCCATCTTCTCTATGTTTCGCAGGCACTTCTCTTGATCCAGCAGGAGTTTTGGCATGGTATACTAAGGATTATTCGGGGATGCGTTCGTTCCCCCATGGATTGCTATCCTCACCCATGTTCTTTCGCCATTCGTGACGCCAGCGATGCATGTCCAGGAAATTGATCACCGGTTTTAGCTTCCTCTGCTCTTTCCCGGGAATGGGCTCCAGTTTTGATGGTTTGTCCAGGTACCAGTAAGCCACGCTGGACATCTCCAGGGTCAGGTAGTTATTATGTCCGTGCTCGATGGTAAACAACAGGGAGTTGTCAAAATGGATGGGATCGTCAATATGGAAGCGATAGCAGTGGGTCCTTCCCAGCCAGCCAATATCATCGGGGGTGCGGGCATAGCCAAAGTAGGGATGTGCATAATTCTCATTGGGGCACCACGAGGAGTTAAAGTAATCCTCTGTACCGGTTCCATGAAGGGTCGGCTTCTCTGCTCCGTCAATAAAAAACATATCGTCTCCTTCGCCATACCAGACCGGGGTGGGAGAGTTCACAAAGTAATTTACTCCCACATAGTGTCCCTTCCCAGTGGCCTCCATGATTTTGTAGTTTTGTTCACCCAGCGGGTTTTTGCCTACCTCACTGGATAGCAGGCCCCATTCGTTCTCTCCCTCAGGGGGTGTTTCAGTCACCTGATGATTGTACCAGGCATGGAAGTAAGCCAGGTTCTCTGCAGGTTTCTCCTGTTCGATGTAGTCGATATAGTAATAGAAGGCCCCGATCTTGATATCGGTCTGGTTCTCTATCTCGATCCTGGCCCCCTTGGCGAAGGGCATCTTAAAATAGGAAACCAGGGCATTTCCTTTGACCGGGGATGCTGCCAGAGGAAGGGAGGCCCAAGGATAAGTCTCATCCCATCCCTGCCCAAAGAAGGGACCTATGGGCGACTCCACCGAGGGGTAATCATGGCCATCCCAGTAGATACGAAGAATGATATCCGAGCGATTTAATTCAGGTGCTTCCGGACTGATGGTGATCCAGATATGGTTGATGCATCCGGCACCATCAATATCAGCAATGGTCCGCGTTTCGCCCGGTGCAATATTCTCAAATCGGTCGTTGTTTCCGCCCGAACGGTCAAAGCTACTGATCCTCTTGCTTTTTACTCCCTGTTTTATGGTGGTAATATTCTCCAGGGCCGATTGTGCCCTGATTGTATTGATGGAAAAGGGAATAAGCATCAGAAGAGTCAGGAGCAGGGGGGTGTTTTTCAATTTCATGTTTTTCGGGTAATAATTTCAGAGAGTATAAGACTGGATATGCAAAAGAGAAGGAAAAGGTAAAATCCTTCCAGAAGTTGCGTTCCGTTAGTGGTAAATACCTCCACCGGTTTAGCCGTCCGTGTGAGCTCGTCCAGTTGAGAGCCAATGATCCCGTCGAAACCAACATAGGCCATAAAGATGGCCACCACCAGTACATCGGCCATGGACCATTTCCCCGATTTGATTACAAAAAACCGGATCAGCCTATTCTCCCTAAGATTGCCAATGCGGTAGGAGTAGAGTAGGGAGCTGATTAGTTTAATGGAGGGGAAAATAATACTGAAGGTAAATACCAGGACCCCCACAAAGAGCATTGGGAGGGTACCCTCCTCAAAGAGGATGCGCACCACATCGGTTATGCTCTTGCTCTGAAAAAAGATAATGTTGTCGAAGAAGCTTAGCTTTAAACCCATCAACTGTAACATCAACAGATCTATTCTCGCTTCCAGGTCAATCATGGGAGTAGTGATCCCTCCCAGCAGCAGGCAGAAAGAGGCGAGGACCAGCAAGCTTGCCTGCACAAGATTGATTTTTCGTCTGGTGGCAAGGTTAAAGAGGTAAATGGCGCTTATAAGGATCATTACCAGAATCACTCTCCAATTGATTGCCCTCTTTTTCAGTTCAATCTCTTCCCGGATCAACTCCCGGCAAATCTCCTTGTCGGTGCATTTGTACCTCTCCATCACCTCGTTTAATGGGGTCATCTCGTCGAGGTTGTAAGTGGAAATGGTGAATTCGTTCAGTTTATTTGAAAGAAACTGCTGAAGGAAGACTTTGTTTTCCGGCTTGTTTAGCTCGGATAGGAGCTGGTTGGCATAGGAAGGGACGCTATCGCGAAACGGATCCAGATTAATGGCAATGCCTGGAATCAGGTTCTTTATGCCTGAGAGCCTGCCCGATGTTTTCGTTTTCATCATATCCTCCACATTATCAATCAGTAAATAGAGGATATTCTCCAGGTTTTGAACCACCTTTTCCTTGCCTTCGGGGGTTAGTTTGAACTCTAGTATTTTTATACTCAGGATGGTTGAGAGCTGGTCGGTCCATTCATCGACATTCAAAAGGCCATACCTGATATGATTGAGCTCTGCCAGATCGGTTTTCAACTCCTGATTCTGCCTGGCCAGTGAAATATACTGGACGGATAGCACCATAGCTGCAATTAGTGCTGCCGTGCTGATCACAATTTTCAGATGGGCCCTTCCGGGTTTGTTTTCAATCATCGGATTCTCCCATTGAAGCACCTTAAGTTACTGAAAAAGATTTTATCTCTTATATTTGGAACTTTTATTCTACCTAAAACCCACTGCAAATGAAATTTCATTCTCTCCTCCTGCTTTTTACAGGCCTTGCTTTTAGTATGAACATTGGAGCTCAATCGGACCCTGTTATGGAGAAGATTGTGAAGATAGGCCAGACCGATAACCGGACCATGGAGCACCTTGATATTCTGTGTAACCGTTTCGGGGGAAGGCTCATCGGTTCGGATGCCTATGAAAACGCTGCCATCTGGGCAGCCAGTAAATTTGAAGAATGGGGCATGGAAGTGGTGATGGATGAGGTGGGGGAGCTACCGGTGGGATTTAACCGCGGACCCTGGTTCGGAAGATTGCTCAGTGAGAACGGAATGGCACTTCATTTTGCAACACCATCCTATACCTCAGGGACTCATGGGGTGCAGCGAGGACATGTATTGATTGAACCCAGGACAGAGGCCG
This sequence comes from Bacteroidota bacterium, assembly GCA_030637895.1. Taxonomy (GTDB): domain Bacteria; phylum Bacteroidota; class Bacteroidia; order Bacteroidales. Next base: position 6,895 of record DAOWFP010000071.1, read on the forward strand.
AGTTTGAACGAATGAAAGGAGCCCTGAATGGTGCCTGGGTGCTGATTGGCGGTGTGAACAATGGTTGGCCCATAGATATCTCGGTGGAAGCCGACAGTTTGAGGGACTCCATCAAGATGGTCAATGCGGATACAGAAAAGATCAATAATCAGATCAGGAGGGAGAACTGGAACAATCGGGGGACAGATAAACCTGAGAAAGAATTGTTACCCATGAACGAGGAACCAGCTCTTTTTTACAGCGAGATGGTGGCGGCAGGAATCCTGGGGATTATCCAGTCGTCTAAAACTCCCATCCGGGTGCTTTACGACCGGAAAAACGTTCACAATATGACCTTTGAAACTCTACCTACGGTTCCTGACATCAAACTGGATGAACACCAGTATAAGCTGATCTACCAGATGGCGGAGGAGCGCCGCTATTTCCAGCTGGAATTTGATATCCGCAACCATTTCAAAATGGGCCCGGTGAAGTACCACAATGTGATCGGAGTGATTCCAGGTACTGAATTCCCGGAAGAATATGTGATTGTTGGCGGTCACCTGGATGCCTTTGATGTGGCCACCGGTGGTGTGGACGATGGATCGGGGGTGACCCCATCTATGGAAGCAGCCAGGATGATTATGGAAGCAGGAGGCTTACCCAAACGTACCATCCTGGTGACTCTCTGGGCCGGGGAGGAGTTTGGCCTCTATGGCTCCAGGAGCTGGGTTAGCAGGTATGAAGCGGACCTGGACAAGGTATCCAATATGGTAAACCGCGATGGCGGCCCCACCGTTCCTGTCAGCCTTACGGTTTCGGCAGTACAGATGGAGGACTTCAAAGAGATAGTGGAGGTAATCAATACCATTCATCCTGATTTCCCTCTGGAGTTGAAAGAGCGAACGCCAGGACCCAGACCGGAAAAGGCATGGGGAACAGACAGTGGACCTTTTGCTGTAAAAGGAGTGCCTACCATTGGATTCGATTGTGGCGATCCCAAGGGCTATAACTTTAGCTACGGGGAGATCTGGCACACGGAAAGGGATCTCTACAACAAAAGCATCCCTGAATATCAGGAGCAGGCTGCCACAGCTACGGCCGTGCTGGTCTATGGTCTGGCCAATCTGGACCACAAGCTTTCAAGGGAAGGCTACTATGTGGAGAAAGAGAAAAAGCGAAAATAATCTTTCTCTTTACAAGCCTTATTTGGGTTTAACGGGAAACTCGCGCATCACGGAACCAACAGTTGAAGGAATGGACTTTTTGCGCTTCTCAGGTTTTTTTTCCACGGTCTTTGTGGCAATGGCCTGCCAGATCTCATCTTTGCTCTTTCTATCGTACACATTTATTATCATCGTACCCACCAGTTTCTGTTGTGTTGAATAGTTGTTGTTGGAACTAGCGTACCCACGGCTATAGTAGTTGTAACTACCGCGTTTTGCCACATAATCGTTATAACCGGAGACAGAAGTCTCCTTGCTGGTTACTATATAGAGTGATATCTCCATGTCGCCTCCGGAATTTTGCCTCGTCATGCCGCGACGTTCAAACTCTTTTGTAAATGCATCCCTCAGCAACAGCTTGTCTTCTTCACTCAGGTCCTTGTCGCTGTGATTTTGCCAGCCCAGGAAGGTGTAGGTTTTATAATTAGAGAAATCAATGTTTTTGTTCTGATCAATAGCCACTTTTATGGAGGAGCAGGAAACCATGGCCATCACTAAGGCCAGCATTGGTAAAAGTCTGAGGATCTTCATTTTTCGGTTATTACTGAGTTTATTGAGTAGCAAATCTATACTAATAAGCCTTATGACCAAACAAGGGATGTCTGGAAAAGTTCAGATAGAAGAGCAATTATGCTGACTTACTTTAAGGGGCCAATCAATTCGATGATGGTGCCATCGGGATCCTGTACGAGCACGAAATGATCGGTTTCACCCAGGGCTACGGGGGTCTCTCCCAGGAGTTTTACATTGTGCTTCTTGATTCGCTGCAGGAAAGGCTCCAGGCTGTTCACATTGATGGTTATATACTGTGGGCCGGTATCGTCATGGATATAGGTGGGCATAGGGTGTGATCCTTCTTTCTTGAAGCTCATCAGTTTCCACTGGTTGGCATCCGGACTATCCTGAAGTTTGAGAATATCCACATGGAAGGCAAGACCATCGGTGAGTCCGGATATCTTACCAAAATCCCCGTCCACATCAAATTCACCCACTTTGGTCATACCAATCACATTGAGATAAAAGTCAAGGGATTTTTCAAGGTTTTTGGTGACCACACCTATGCCGATGAGGCCGCTGGAAAATTCACTCTGTGCCATAGTTTTAGAGCTTAGTAAAGTTATTACTGCGATAATCAGGAATACACTTAGTTTTTTCATTTGTTTAAGCTTAATCTTGGGTTCTGTTCAATTACTTTTTTATACTATCATATACCAATACCTTCTTCCACAGTGAAGATGCGTTTTCAATGAACTTCTTGTGGGCCGGATGTTCCTGATAAATATCCTGCTGTTTTTTGGAATCAAAGGTGATCAGCAGGTTGTATGAGTATGTGTTGTCGATTACATCCCGGTCTGTATCTGCGGGAGGTCCAATATGTACCTTTTTGATTTCATCTACCTCTTTGACAAAATTATTCAGCTCCTTTAAGAACTTCTCTTTCACTTCTGGTGTGTCATCTACCAGCCAGAAGAAGACCATATGAAAAAATCCTCCCTCGAGCTCCTTGTCATTTCCTTCACCTTCTTCTGAACGGTTCATATTTTTTGCCCTGGCAGTAGAACCCAGTGCCAGCATGGCAGTAATCCCACCCAGTTTTCTGATAAATTTTCTTCTTGCTTTCATATTATATTGCTTGCCTTGATTTGGGAGGCATAATTTATGCATAAATGAGGGGGATAACAAATTCGTGAGACGATTGTGTATATTTACTGTTTACTGTTAAAGTAGACATATGAAAGCACTGGTATTAGAAGCGTATAACAAACTGGTTTATAAGGATTTTCCCGACCCGCTTGTGGCAGATGATGAGGTGTTGATCAAGGTGGAAGCTGTGGGGATCTGTGGCTCGGATGTGCATGGGATGGATGGGAGTTCCGGACGAAGAATCCCACCCCTTGTGATGGGTCATGAAGCCGCAGGTACAATTAAAGCACTGGGCTTAGATGTGGAGGGATGGAAAGAGGGTGATCGTGTGACCTTCGACTCAACCATCTATAAGTTGGATGACTGGTATACCCGCAAGGGTATGTACAACCTGAGCGATGGCCGCATGGTTCTGGGGGTTTCTCCCGGCGAATATCGCCGCCACGGGGCATTTGCAGAGTATGTGAATGTACCGCAGCATATCCTCTACAGGATTCCCGATGACGTCACATTCACACAGGCCTCTATGGTGGAGCCGGTTGCTGTGGCTGCCCATGCTGTTGGGCTAAGCTCCTTAGAATGGAATGATACCGCCGTAGTGGTGGGAGCTGGAATGATCGGACTTTTTGTAATCCAGGTCCTCAGGGCCAGGGGTTGTGGTAAGATTATTGCCATCGACCTGGAGGAGCAGAAGCTTGCCCTGGCAAAAGAGCTGGGTGCCGATGTGGGCCTTAATCCAAAAAGAGATGATATCCGGAAAGAGGTGGAGGCCCTTACGGATGGAAGGGGTGCCGATCTTGCCTTTGAGGTGGTTGGAATCAGTGCTACGGTAAAAACTGCCATCGAGTCGGTTCGAAGAGGAGCTACTGTGACCCTTGTTGGAAACCTGGCATCGACAGCCGAAATTCCTTTGCAAGAAGTCGTTACCCGGCAGATCAGACTACAGGGAAGCTGTGCCATATGTGGCGAATACCCGGCTGTACTGGAAATGATAGCACGGAAAGAGGTCAATGTGGATGCCATTTTGAGCGCTGAGGCCCCCCTGTCTGAAGGGGCAAACTGGTTCCAAAGGCTCTACAAAAAGGAACCCGGACTAATCAAAGTCGTTTTAAACCCCTGACAGCATGACTCAACAATTGAAAACGGCCCTGGTGGGTGTTGGGAAGGTGAGCGACATGCATGCCAGGGCACTGGTAAACCTGAAAGAATCTGTATTCACAGCTGTATGTAGCAGAAGCAAGGAAAAGTCAGAAGACTATGCAGCTAAATATGGCATTCAGGCCTATACAGATGTGGCCGAGATGGTATCCAGGGAGAAGATTGATGTGGTGATCATCTGTACCCCTCATCCCAACCACCGTGAACCCACCATAGCAGCCCTTGAAGCCGGAGCCCATGTTTTGATCGAAAAACCGCTTGCATCCTCTCTGGAGGATTGTGATGCAATGATTGAGGCTTCTGATAGGTGTGGCAAACAAATCGGGGTGGTGTGTCAACGCAGGTGGTATCCTCCGGCCATGAGGGTCAAGGAGGCCATTGATGCCGGAAAGATCGGCTTACCCGTTTTCGGAACAGTGAACATGCTGGGATGGAGAGATCAGGCCTATTATGACAGTGATCCCTGGAGGGGAACCTGGAAAGGGGAGGGCGGCGGTGTGCTGGTCAATCAGGCTCCCCATCAACTGGATATGATCCAGTGGTTTATGGGAGAGATTGATGAACTCTATGGCCAGTGGTCCAACCTGAACCACCCTTATATTGAAGTGGAAGATACAGCCAATGCCATACTGAAGTTTAAGAGTGGTGCCGTGACTAATATTATTGTTTCCAACTCCCAGAAACCAGGAATTTTCGGGAAGGTACACGTGCATGGAGAGAACGGGGCCTCTGTGGGCGTGCAGACCGATGGGGGAGCCATGTTTGTGGCCGGCATGTCGGCCATCCTGGAGCCGCCGGTGAACGATCTGTGGACCGTTCCGGGTGAGGAGCAAATGCTACAGCAGTGGGTTAAGGAGGACTCGGACTTTTTTAATGGTCTTCCCAATCAGATGGACTATTTCCATGAACGAAATATCGAGGATTTTCTTCAGGCCATTCTGGATGAAAGAAAACCCTTGATTACAGGGGAGGACGGCCGGGTCACGGTGGAGATCTTCACGGCTATTTATCGTTCCACGCGAGATGGGCTGCCTGTGAAATGGCCCCTTAAGCCCGAATATGGGAATGATTACGATGGCCGAATTGAAATGAGCAGGCAGTAGATTTCAGGATCTATTCAGAACCCTTCTATTCTTCAACAAGGGGTGGATTATGTCCCAAAAGTGCATTATCTTGCCTTCACACTCCTCCCTAATGCTGAATCGGCCATGAATAGACCAAAGCTAAAAGTGCTTCTATTGACCGGATTTCTTATTCCGGCATTTTTTTCCTCCTGTTCGAGGGAGGAAGTGGCGCCTTCCATGCCAGAGCTTAGCTTGTGGTACAATGAACCTGCTGAAGAATGGGAAGAGGCACTCCCCATTGGAAATGGAAGATTGGGGGCTATGGTTTTTGGGAGAACGGATGTGGAGCGCATCCAGTTGAACGAAGAATCCCTGTGGTGCAGAAAGGGAGCCTATGAGAACGCTGACGGTAGTGAAGCTATCCCTGCGGTAAGAGCGTTGTTGTTTGATGGAAGGTACAAAGAAGCACAGGAGCTGGCGGTTGAAGAGCTCTTGCAGGAGAGGCTTCCAACCGGTACCAATGCTTATCAGACCATGGGCGATATTACAATCACTTATGAAGATTCCTCGGAAGTAACTGACTATAAAAGAGTACTTCTGCTTGATAGTGCTATGGTTAAGGTAGATTATACCAGGAGCGGAGTGGATTTCCATCGCGAGATTTTTTCCTCGGCAGTTGATAATGTTATTATTTACAAGGAGAGGGCTGGTAAAGGTGGCAAGATCGACTGCACCATCCAGCTATCCAGACCTGGAGACGACGAGGTGGTTATGTACAAGGACGATATGATCATTATGAAGCAACATGTGGAAAATGGTCAGGGGGTGCTCTTTGAAGCAAGGTTAAAGGTGCTCCTTAAAGATGGTCATATCCACTCCACCGGCTTCGGGCTGGAAGTGCATGGAGCTACTGATCTTGAAGTCAGGCTGTTCGCAGCCACGGATTATTTTGGGGAAGCGAAATGGGAAGAGTGCGAGGCCTGTATGCATCAGACCATGAAATGTAATTATAACCGGGTATTGAGAGAACATATCAAGGAGTACCAAAGTCTGTTTAACCGGGTTTCCCTGGACCTGGGAGCATCACCCTATTGGGACAGACCAACCAACGAGCGTCTGGAACTGGTTTCAAAAGGGAAGGATGATCCGGGTATGGCGGCGCTATATTTTAATTATGGCCGTTATCTGCTTATCAACAGCTCACGGAAGGGGAATCTTCCAGCCAATCTGCAGGGAATCTGGAACGAGCATCTGCAGCCACCCTGGAACTCCGATTACCATATCAATATCAACCTTCAGATGAATTACTGGCCGGCAGAGGTCACGAACCTTTCCGAGTGCCATATACCCTATCTGAAATTCCTGGGAGAGCTCAGGGAGAGTGGCCGCGAGACAGCCCGGGTGACCTATAATAGCAGGGGTTTTGTTGCACACCATACCACCGATGTCTGGCACCAGACCCAGCTCTTTGGCTCGCCCAACTGGGGCATGTGGCCCATGGGTGCTGCCTGGTCTGCCACCCATATCTGGGAGAATTTCCTTTTTACCGGCGATACCACTTTCCTGCTGGATTATGGCTATGATGTTATGCGGGAAGCGGCCCTCTTTATGTCCGATTTCCTGGTGGAGCACCCCGGAACCGGAAAGCTTGTTACCGGTCCCTCTCTTTCACCTGAAAACCGGTTTATTACCCCGGCAGGTGATACAGCTGCCATCAATATGGGTCCGGCCATGGACCTTCAGATTGTGTGGCATCTTTTCACTTCGGTAATCGATGCCAGTCAGGTGCTGGACAAAGACGCAGAGTTCAGAGCTGTTTTAGAAGCACAGCTGGATCAACTGGCACCCGTGGAGATTGGCAGCGACGGCAGGATCCTGGAGTGGTCCGAAGAGGGCCTGGTAGAACTTGAACCCGGACACAGGCATATTTCTCATCTTTATGGCCTCTATCCTTCACCACAATACAACTGGGCCGATAGCCCCGAGTATATGGAGGCTGCTGAGAAAGTACTTGAACATCGCCTGAAGCACGGAGGAGGACATACAGGTTGGAGCAGGGCCTGGATAATCAATTTCTATGCCCGTTTAAAGGACGCTGACCAAGCCTACTACCATGTACAGAAACTTTTTGAGAAATCGACATACCCCAACCTCTTTGATAACCATCCTCCATTTCAGATCGATGGGAATTTCGGAGGGACAGCGGGGATTGCCGAGATGCTCATCCAGTCCCATGCGGGCTATGTGGAACTGCTTCCCACCCTTCCTGATGAATGGGAGAATGGCCACGTAAGCGGACTGATGGCCCGGGGAGGATTCCAGGTGGATATGGCCTGGATCGACGGAGAGCTAAGCGAGTTGCAAATACTGTCGAAGCTGGGAAATACCCTGGAACTGAGATTTGCAACCAGCGAAGTGTCCATGGCAACCATAGCAGGCCAGGTCATCACCATGGAGGATGTTCTCCGGGTACTCTAATCAAATACTGAGCGCTATTTCTCCTGTTCAGCTTTGTAGGAGGGATGCCTGGGGCCCATTCCCAGGTAGGGTACCTCATCAAATTCATCTCCCCCTCCGGAGGCCCTGGGATCGCCCGTTGCCACCAACTGCTCCATTAGTTGCGTGGACAGTTTTTCTTTGATCTTTGCATAGGCTGGATCGTCTGCCACGTTTACCAGTTGCTCAGGATCATTCCTGCAATCGTACAACTCCTCTGCAGGTCGTTTCCCAAAGGCCAGGTTATAGAGCACCTGGTGCTGCTCATCCTTTTCACGGTTTTCAACCATATAGGTCTTGGTGGGGCCATTATCACAATCGCCAAGCCAGCAATAGGGAATGGCAGCTTCCATGTAGTTGGGGGTTCCAGAGGGCCACCGTTCCGTTCTAAAGTTCCGGATGTAGAGGTAGTCATGGGTGCGAATGGCACGCACGGGATAGCCTCCCATATGCTCTTCCTGTCCGGGCACATGCCGCTCTTTTCCGTGCAACACATAGCTGCGGTTTTCTCTGTCCACAAACCCCTGTTCTGTACTCTTCAACAGTCTGGCAAAACTCTGTCCGGTCATCACCTCCGGAATTTCAACTCCGGCCAGCTCCAGGAAGGTGGGGGCCAGGTCGGTGGTGCTTATAAAATCGTCCAGCACGCGACCGGGCTTTTTAATTCCAGAGCCCCATCGAACGGTAAATGGGATCCTGGCTCCAGAATCATAGTTATTGGATTTACAACGGGGGAAGGGCATGCCATGATCGCCTGTCATCACAATAATGGTATTCTCCAGTTCCCCGTACTCCTCCAGGATTTTAATGGTGTTGGCCATAAGGGTATCGAAACGTTGCACCTCATAGTAGTAGTCGGCCACATCGCTGCGAACAATTTCATTGTCTGGAAAGCATTCAAAGAGGCGGATCTTTTCCATGTCCATACCACTCTCTGATCCGGTTCCCCGGTCATAAGGTCTGTGAGGATCAGAGGTACCCAGAAAGAAGCAAAAGGGCTGGCCCTCGGTTCTTTCGGCCATAAATGCTGCAAAACCGGTTTTGGTGTAGTCGTGGCCAGCCGGGTGTCTAAGCCAGTCACTTATATCGCCGGGGCCCCAGCTTTTACGGAAGCGCCCAATCTTGTATCCAGCATCCTCAAGCAGAAGGGGATAGACCGGGGTGGAGGGATCCAGGGTACTCCATAGGTTGGCACCTGGTCCCAATCTCCAGTGGTACTGTCCAGTCAGAATGGCATTCCTGGAAGGAGTACACGAGGGGGAAGAGATGTAGGCATGATTAAAGAGAACTCCCTCACTGGCAAGGCGATCGAAGCATGGGGTCTCTACTACCGGGTCTCCATAGGCTCCTGCATGGGGCCATCCCCAGTCATCGGCAATGGCGAAAAGAATATTGGGCGGCTGGACCGGTTCTTTCTTGCATCCTGTGGTAAGCAGGAGCAGTATTCCCAGGACAAGGAATGAGCAGTTTCTGAAATGTTGAGCTATTTTCATACCCTGAAAATAGTGAATCTTTCTATTCCTTCAAGCGGTCCAGTTCGTCCTGGTTCAAATCTTCTCCCCAGGCAGGCCAGAAAGGATCCTCGTTCTGAAAGATCTTGAATTTTTCCTGGGCCTCAAGAAGAATAGGTTTGGCAGCCTCTGGTCCGCCACCCATGAATTCGGGCATATTGAAGGTCATCATTCCATCCACATAATAAGTGCGTGGATTCTCAGGATTCAACTGCCTTGACTTTTGAATGGCATCCAGTACATCCTGGTAATAGAGCTGTCCCCTTTTGTCAGGATCAGCGCTGATCATACCGATGTAATAGAATGCCTCCAGCACATGTACCTCCGACTCTTCCGGTACCATCTTCATCGCCTTATCTAGCGATTTTTTGGCACGGTCCAACAGGGCATCGCTCTTGACAGCATCGGATTCATCAAAACTGCTAAAGACCAGAATTCTGGATGCATGATAGGAGGGAAGCCACTGATCCGGGTAATTCAGTGCAATCTCTTCGAAGCTTGCAACAGTCTCCAGTTCGCTGGCTGGATCGGGTGCTTCATTCATCTTTTCAATGGCAGATTGCATGGATTTATTATACTTTCTTCCCTGCGACAAGACTGGTAGTGAAAGCAGGACCAGGCTCACAATAAACAGTGCTTTTTTCATGGCTTGTTTTTTTTTGGTTATTTATTCAATAAATGTACGAAGCGCATGCAAGGGAAGAAATCATTTTTCGCTGTGTTGCAGATTCAGAGGGATGAATGGGAGTAACTTACCGGTGAGCGGGGTGTGTTAGCTATCGAGCCACTCCTTAAAAGATGCAACCCGCTCTCTGCTGATGAAGATATCGTCATCGTCCGAGTGCTCCAGAACTACTTTTAGTTTGCTGGAGGAGAGGGTGATCACGTCGCTTATGGCTTTATGAGTGATCAGGTACCTGCGGTTGATGCGGTGGAAAAGAAGTGGATCCAGCATCTCTTCCAATGCGCCGAGCGTATAATCAATCACGTAGTTGCGCTTATCGGAGGTGTGGATATAGGTTCCTTTTTGCAGGCTATAGAAGTAAAGAATATTCTCCACATCGACCGTCTTAATATGATCGCCTACCCTGACCATAAATCGTGATTTATAGGGTCTGGAGATCATCTCCCTGATATTCTGTAGCAGATCTCCTCCAATGTGTGGTATGCTTAGTTCGCGGTTGTAATACCGCCGGTATTTGTCCAGGGCAGCCCGCAGATCATCTTCAGCAACGGGCTTTAAGAGGTAATCCACACTGTTTACCTTGAAAGCTTTGATGGCATACTCCTGGAAGGCTGTGATAAAA
>DAOWFP010000183.1 GCA_030637895.1 Bacteroidota bacterium
CCAATACAGTGCCCTCCCACCAGGCCGGGAAAGAAATTGAGAAAATTCCACTTGGTTCCAGCCGCCTCCAAAACCTCGTAGGTATTGATGTCCATTTTGTTGAAGATCATGGAGAGTTCATTCATAAAGGCGATATTGATATCGCGCTGGGTGTTTTCGATGATCTTGGCAGCTTCAGCCACCTTGATGGAGCTGGCACGGTGTACACCTGCCTCAATAACCAGTTCATAGGTCTTTGCTATCTCTTCGGCCGATTCGGCATCGCAACCCGATGTGACCTTGGTGATCCGTGTAAGAGTATGTTCACGATCGCCCGGATTGATCCGTTCGGGCGAGAATCCTACTTTGAACTGATCCATATATTTTAGACCGGATACCTCGCTGAGCAGGGGAATGCAATCCTCCTCAGTACATCCGGGATATACCGTTGATTCATAGACCACGTAGTCTCCTTCGGATAATACTTTTCCCACTGTAGTTGTAGCAGAAAGCACCGGGGAGAGGTCCGGGTTCTTATGTTCATCAATGGGTGTGGGCACGGCCACCACATAGAAAGATGCTTCACGAAGCTCATCTACTCTGGCGGTGAACTTGATATCGCAGCCCTCAAAATCTTCGCTGGATAGTTCTTTACTGGGATCCACCTTATTTTTCATCATCTCTACCCGATCGGATTTGATATCAAACCCGATGACAGAAAATTTCTTTGCAAACTCCAGGGCAATGGGGAGTCCTACATAACCCAGTCCGATGACAGCCAACTTTTTCTTGCCGCTCAGCAGATCGTCATAAATCATAAGGAATGCTTTTAATAATTGGATGATAATCGCCCTTTAATCCAAGGGGCTTCGTATTACGTATGTTATATACAATTCCAATGGAATTGCGGGCAGCGTCCAGTCCGTACCCTTCTCCTTTCAGAATCTTTTCATAGGAAATGGTATGCAGATCGGTAAAACCACCGCTAAATTCAATCTCCTCCTCATTTACCGTAATAGAACGGTAGGTGCGTTTCCCGGATGCTTTTAGACCGGATGGTATATCCTTGTAATCAATACTCAGAAACCAGCGAACCCGGGCCCTTTCCAGTTCAAGAAATCCAGCAGCTTTATCTCCCTTTAAGATGTGCACACGGTTCTCTTTTACCTCTCCAAAGATCCAGGTAAGCATATCAAAGAAGTGTACCCCGATGTTGGTGTGGACACCTCCCGATTTTTCTTCTTTCCCCTTCCAGGAGTAGTGGTACCAGTTTCCCCTGCTGGTAATGTAGGAGAGGTCGACATCATAGACTTTGTCGGGCGGACCGCTGCGCACCCGCTCTTTTAGATCCATAATGGCCTTGTGGTGCCTGAGTTGAAGTATGTTCCACACTTTTTTGCCGGTCTCTTTCTCATAATCTTTCAAGGCATCGATATTCCAGGGATTCAGAACCAGGGGCTTCTCGCAGATGGCATCTGCCCCATTCCTGAGGGCGAACCGGATATGTGAATCATGCAGGTAGTTGGGGGAGCAGATGCTTACATAATCCACGTGGGTCCCCTGCCTGTTCAGCTTGGCAATATGGCGATCGAAACGCTCGAATTCAGTGAAAAAATCGGCCTCAGGAAAATAACTATCCATGAAACCCACACTGTCAAAGGGATCCAGCGCTGCCACCAAATTGTTGTTTGTCTCTTTTACTGCCCTCACATGCCTTACTGCAATATATCCAGCGATGCCGATTACCGCAAAATTTTTGCCGGGCTTATTCATTTGTTGATCCGGATTTAGTAACCTTGTCGTCATTGAGTCTGTATTCTTCTCCACTTTCGGGACAGATAGCCAGTCCCTCAGAATTAAATTTCAAACGGTGCCCGTATTCGCTCATCCATCCAATCTGTCTGGATGGATTACCTACCACAAGTGCATAGGATGAGACCTCACGGGTAACCACCGCTCCTGCACCTATAAACGCAAATTTACCGATTTTGTTACCACAAACGATGGTAGCATTGGCACCAATGGTTGCCCCCTTTTCAACCACTGTTTTTATATACTTATCACGCCTGACTATGGCACTTCTCGGATTGATTACATTGGTAAAAACCATGGAGGGGCCCAGAAAGACATCATCTTCGCAAATGACCCCGGTATAGATGGATACATTGTTCTGGACCTTAATATTATTTCCCAGGACAACATCGGGTGATACGACAACATTCTGACCCAGGTTACAGTTTTCACCTATTTTGCATCCGGTCATAATATGGCTAAAGTGCCAGATCCTGGTACCATTCCCAATCTCAACACCCTCATCAATTACGGCGGTTTCGTGGGCAAAGTATTCCTTCATCTTTTAAGCTTTAAAAAATTGCTGCACCTGGTCCGAAATATACCTCAGTTGAACCTGCTCCATCTCTGTATGCATGGGCAGTGAGAGCACCTTGCTGCATAATTCTTCCGACACCGGGAGATCGCCTTTCCGGTACCCGAGGTCAGCATAGGCCCGTTGCAGATGCAGGGGAACAGGGTAATAGACCTGGGAAGGTATCCCTTTCTCCATGAGCCATTGTTTAAGAGCACCCCTTCTAGAGGCTTGTACCTGCACTGTATACTGGTGAAAAATATGAGTGGTAAAGGGTGATCGTACCGGGATCTGGAGTCCCTCTATTTCCGACAGGGAGGTATCATACCAGGCGGCAGCTTCCTGGCGCAGGCGGTGATAATCATCCAGGTGCTGCAATTTGACCCTGAGGATGGCAGCCTGTAGCGTATCAAGGCGAGAGTTCACTCCCACATGATCGTAGTGGTATCTTTTTTGCATCCCATGGTTCACCAGGGAGGCAGCACGTAAGCCAAGACTATCATCATTGGTAAAGAGCGCTCCTCCATCGCCAAAGGCACCCAGGTTTTTTGAGGGAAAGAAGGAGGTGCATCCCAGATGCCCGATGGTACCTGCTTTCTGCTTGGGTCCATTTGCCTGGAGAAAGTCAGCTCCCAGAGCCTGGGCATTATCTTCAATGACATAGAGCCCATTGATCCGGGCGAACTCCATGATCGACTCCATATCTGCACACTGTCCAAACAGATGTACCGGAACAATGGCCCGGGTTCGTTCACTTAGAGCCTGTTCCAGTTGTTCCGGATCAAGGTTAAAGGTGTCGGGCCTCACATCCACAAACACCGGTTTTAATCCCAGGAGTCTGATCACTTCTACGGTGGCAATAAAGGTGAAAGGAGTGGTAATTACCTCATCCCCTGGCTGTAATTCCAGGGCCATCATGGCCACCTGCAGGGCGTCCGTACCATTGCCACAGGCAATGCAGTGTTTGACACCCAGATAGGAAGATAATTCATCCTGAAATTTACCTACATCCTCACCCCTGATAAAAGCGGTGGAATCGATCACCCGCTGAATGGCAGAATCTACCTCGTCTTTGATTTTAAGGTACTGACCATGAAGGTCTACCATTTTTATGTCGTTCATTTATACAGGCTTACAGAATCTATTTACGAAGATAATAAAAATTGCGGGTTGATAACTTGGTTTTGTTTTCCTCGGATGACTGATTATTTTTACCTCAGAAAATGAGCCCTATGATCATCGGAAAATATATAAGGATGCTCCTCGAAGAGCGAAAGCGCGTGATTCTGGCGGGCTTTGGAAACCTTGAACTAATCGTACCCGAAGGTTTACAGAAACCATCCGGAAATCGGCTCAACCCACCGGGAAGTTCTGTAAGGTTTAATGCGAGTTTTAGCAAGGATGATGGTGTTCTGGCCGAAGCTTTGGCAGCAGGAGAAGTGTTGGAAAGGGAAGAGGCACAGCAACGTGTGCTTGAGCTGGTGGATGCCATTAAATTTTCCCTTGACAAAGGAGAAGACTTTCTTCTAGCAGAGGTTGGAGTCTTCTTACGGGATACGGATGGGAAGGTCCATTTCCGGGTAGATCCTGCCTGGGTTCTGGAACCAGATCAATATGGTCTGGAATCGATGGACCTGCTTGAATTGGAGGAGCTTCCAATTGAGGAGGAAAGTGCTAAAGGGACCAGTACAGAATCCAAAGCGGCCCCGGAAGTCACAAAACTTGCCCCACCAAAGCCTAAACCCAAGAGTAAAAGATGGCGCTTAGTCTGGGTAGTGGCTGCAGTATTGATTGTGGTGCTTGTGGTTCTAATCCTGATTCCTTCCGAGGAAAGTGAAAATGGAGAGAGGAGACGGCTGTTCAATAAGAAACCCGACCGGGAAGCTGTCGATCAGGAGATTCCTGCTACAGACCAACAGGAAGTAGAAACTGAAGAGCAGGTCACCGATTCTGAAACAGAAACTACTGAAAAAGAACCTGAAGTTGATGAGCCTTTGCCGATTGAGGAGACCAACAATTTCTTTATTATTGCCGGGAGCTTTAATAAGTTAAAGAATGCCAGTGATCTTCAGGATAAACTAAACAGCAAGGGATTTCATGCGGAAGTGATGATTACCGAGAACCGCATGTACCGTGTAAGCGTGGCGTCGTATGCTACCAAGGAAGAGGCTGAAAAGGAACTCACAAAGATCAAATCCGAACCTGGTCTGCAGTCGTGCTGGCTGCTTTCAAATTAGGATCAGTTAATCTCGGACCCGTTTACTGCACTTTCGGAAGGTTCCACAAAGTGGAGCGAGCCATCCGGATTTTCTGAAAGCAGGATCATTCCCTGTGATTCAATTCCCTTGATTTTCCTGGGAGCCAGATTAGCCAGTACCGACACTTTCTTTCCGGGTAGTACGTCGGGTTCATAATATTCGGCAATGCCTGATACGATGGTTCGTTTTTCGAATCCCAGGTCCACCAGCATTTTAATGAGCTTCTTGGTCTTGGGTACTTTTTCAGCCTCCAGGATGGTGCCGGTACGAAGGTCCATTCGTGTAAAGTCATCGAAAGTGATCTCCTCTTTCTGGGGAGAGGCCACTACCGGTTCCTCATTCTCTTCTTTGGTCCTGTTGAGCTTGTCCAGCTGCAGCTGTATCTGCTCGTCCTCGATCTTTTCGAATAAGAGGGAGGCCTTTTCAATACTGTGTCCGGGTGCTAATAAGCTTTCCGATCCGATCAGATCCCATGAAGTTCCTTCAAATCGAAGGAATCCCCTCAGTTTTTCCATGGAGTAGGGAAGGAAAGGATCCAGTAGCAGGGTCAGATTGGCAGAAATCTGGAGAGAGATATTCAGAATGGTTTTTACCCGGTCGGGATCGGTTTTAATCACTTTCCATGGCTCCGTATCGGCCAGATACTTGTTCCCCAGACGGGCCAGATCCATTCCCCTCTTTATGGCCTCCCTGAAACGAAAATGTTCCAGGCTTTCTTCCACGCCCTGTGCGATGGTAAGGATCTCTGCAAGTGTTGCTTTGTCCTGTTCTGTTAAGGTGGTGATTTCCGGGACCTTCCCCTCAAAATATTTGTGGGTAAGCACCAATGCCCGGTTGATGAAGTTGCCCAGGACGGCAACCAGTTCATTGTTATTGCGGTTTTGAAAGTCCTTCCAGGTAAAATCATTGTCCTTGCTTTCAGGGGCGTTGGCGCAGAGCACATAACGCAATACATCCTGTTTTCCCGGGAAATCTTCCAGGTACTCATGGAGCCATACCGCCCAGTTCCTGGAGGTGGAGATTTTGTCATTCTCCAGGTTCAGAAATTCATTGGCGGGTACATTCTCAGGCAGGATGTAAGAGCCCTCTGCCTTTAGTATGGTAGGGAAGACTATGCAATGAAATACAATGTTATCCTTCCCGATGAAATGGATCATGCGCGTTTCCTCGTCTTTCCAGTACTTTTCCCAGTCCGGGGTCAGCTCCTTGGTGGCCGAGATATAACCTATGGGTGCATCAAACCATACATAGAGCACCTTCCCGTCGGCTCCTTCAATTGGTACAGGTATTCCCCAATCCAGATCACGACTTACAGCGCGGGGATGCAAACCCTGGTCTAGCCATGATTTGCACTGTCCGTATACATTGGGTTTCCATTCCTTGTGTTCCTCGAGGATCCATTCCTTCAGCCAGGGTTCATATTTGTCCAGGGGCAGGTACCAGTGTTTGGTCTCCTTCAGAATAGGCTTACTTCCGCTGATGGTCGAAACAGGGTTTACCAGATCGGTAGGGCTCAGCGATGTGCCGCACTGTTCGCACTGATCGCCATAGGCGCACGGGTTTCCGCAGTGGGGACAGGTACCGGTAATGTAGCGATCGGCCAGGAAGGTGGCGGCTTCCTCGTCGTAATATTGCTCCGATGTCTTTTCTATAAAAACTCCTTTATCGTAGAGGGTCTTAAAAATTTCGGAAGCAGTCTCATGATGCACCTGATTGGAGGTGCGGGAGTAGATGTCGAAGGAGATCCCAAAATCCTCAAATGCTTTTTTATTGATTGCGTGATAGCGGTCCACAACCTCCTGGGGGGATATCCCTTCCTTGCGTGCCTTCAGGGTGATGGGCACCCCATGTTCGTCCGATCCGCAGATGGAGATCACATCCCTGTCCCGCTGGCGCAGGTAGCGGACATAAATGTCGGAGGGGACATAAACCCCCGCCAGGTGACCCAGGTGAAGGGGTCCGTTGGCATAGGGCAGGGCCGATGTAACCAGGGTTCTTTTGTAAGCTTTAACAGTCATTGTGAGTAATTTTTGGGAAAGCACAAAGATAGTGATAAAATGGTGCTGATTTTCCGCCTTTCTGTACATAAACAGTAAAGATTCTTTCCATGAACCAATGCAAAACAGGCAGGAATGCTGAAAAGGTGGCTGCAGGGTATTTGAAGGCCCGCGGGTACCGAATCTGGAAGACCAACTGGAGGTGGGGTAAGAAGGAACTGGATCTGGTAACCCTGCACCGCGATGAGCTGGTGATCGTAGAGGTGAAATCCCGTGTAGGGAATGCAGTCAATGATCCTGCGGTGGTAGTGGACCACATCAAAGAGCGGAACATCATTCTGGCGGCAGATGCATTTATCCGCCTTCATGGATGCAGTCGACCCACCCGTTTTGATGTGATTGCTGTGATCTACAGCGGCAGCGGCATGGAGATCGAACACATGGAGAATGCCTTCTACCCCACGGTAGAGTGAATCTGCCTAGTGATGCACCAGGATGGCTTCGGCTTTGGATGCTGCTTCCTGCAGAACGGGAAGATACTCACTTGTAACCTCCTCGATCTTTAACTGGCCCACAGGCATGCCTACATTAATGGCACAAAGCACCTTTCCCTGCTGGTTACATATGGGAACAGCCACAGAACAGAGGTTCTCTTCAAGCTCCTGGTTGACAATACTATATCCATCAATCCTGGTCTGCTTAATAATTTTATGGAGCTTTTTAACATCAGTGATAGTATGGGGTGTATGGGAAATCAGTTCAGCATGCTTAAAGTAGGCGTCAAGCTCATTTTCCGTCATATTTCCCAGCAAAACCCGACCCATGGAGGTACAGTAGGCTGGTAATCGTGATCCAACGTTAAGGTTTACTGACAATATCTGATGCTGCGAAGGGATCCTGGCGATATAGACTATATCTGTTTCATTGAGTATGGATGCAGAACATGCTTTATATAAAAGCCGGCTCGCCTCGCGCATAAAGGGAGTGATTACCTCTATGAAATTCAGATTGCTCAGAAACTGGTGACCCACTTCCAGTATTTTAGCAGTAAGTTGAAAGTTGTCATCCACTTTAATCACATAGCCCAGACTTTGCAGGGTGAGCAAAAACCTGCGGGCAGATGCGCGACTCATACTGTTTTTACGGGCCACCTCACTGAGAGTCATCTGTGGGGTATCTCCATCGAAGGACTTTATTACGGCAAGTCCCCTGTCCAGGGTTTTTAGAAAATTCTTGTTAGAGCTGGAATCAGTCATAGATTCACCTAATTAAGTACCGAATAAAAGGCAGATCGGATATCTTCCCGCCTCATGGGCCTGATATTGTAGGACAATAGTCGATCCTGGTTCAGGGCCCCTTCAGTCAGAGAATCAAGATCTTTTTCGTCTATTCCGTATTGGGACAGACGGTCCCTGAGACCAATACCCGGGATTAGTTGAGCAAGCTCATCAATCAACTGTGTGGCTGCTGCAGCATCGTTCTGAGCATCACTTCCGGTCAATATTGCACGACTGATCTCTGCATACAATGTTGTCGCAACAGGCAGGTTAAAACGCATAAGCGGCACAAGGACCACTGCATTGCTCTCCCCGTGTGATAGATGAAACTGCGTTCCCAGCGGATATGCAAGGGCATGTACCGCGCCTACAGATGCATTGGCAAAAGCCAGTCCAGCCATCATGGAGCCCAGTAACATGTTCCCCCGGGCCTCCAGATCTTCCCCATGCTCCATCACCCTGGTGATATTGCCATGGAGAAGTTGTAATGCCTGTATGGCCAGGCGGTCGGAAACCGGGTTTTTTCGAACGGCCGATGTATAAGCTTCAATGGCATGCACCATGGCGTCGGCCCCGGTTGCAGCTGTGACACCCGGAGGAAGGCCCAGCGTGAGTTCCGCATCCAGGATAACCGAGTCGCAGATAAATTGCGGACCCACAATGGGGCTTTTTTCACCATCATCACCTGTGACTACAGCCACAGGTGTTCCCTCGGATCCCGTTCCTGCGGTTGTGGGGATCAGCACCAGGGGCAATCGGGTCCCTCTTGCATTTCCCACTCCATACATGGATTCCACGGCTTGTGGAGAGGTGATCATCAGGGCTGCAATTTTTGCAACATCCATGGGGCTGCCTCCTCCAAGCCCAACCACATGGCTTACCATTTTGCTACTGGCATATTCCACCAGTTTTCGAACTGTAGAGACCTTTGGTTCAGGCTCAACCTGGTCGAAAAGGATAACACTGGATCCACATTCCGTAATGGCCTGCCGAACCTTTTCAACGATCCCGATTTTTGTAAGGGTTGGATCTGAAACCAGCAGTACATTTCCATGAATACCCAGAGACCTGTAGGTATCAGAATTAGCAGCACTTCCTGCTTTGAAAATGGTGGTTCCCGGTGTTTTGAATTGAAACGCTTGCATGTTCACGTTATTTAATGCTGCCAATGCAGCGGTATTTTGTTTCCAGCCATTCGCTTAATCCCTCATGTCCGCCATCACGTCCCATACCCGATTGTTTATATCCTCCAAAGGGCGCACGTGCCGAGGAGAAAGCCACCGTGTTTTCACACACCACTCCGGCCTGAAGCGCTTCTGCTACCCTCCAGCACCGCTCCCTGCCTTTGGAGTAAAAGTATGCAGCCAGACCATGGATGGTTCGGTTAGCCAGCTCAATGGCCTCCTCTTCAGTGGTAAATTTGCAAATGGGAGCTAGGGGACCAAAAATTTCACACTTGAAGGGCATCATATCGGGTGTTACATCGGCCACTACAGTGGGTTCAAAAAAGCTCTGACCCAGCGCATGTCTCTTCCCCCCGGTAAGCAGGCGGGCCCCTTTGTCAAGGGCATCCTTGATATGTTGCTCCACCTCTTCCACTGCACTCTCCGAAATCATGGGACCCATCTGTACTCCCTCATCCATTCCATTGCCCACTTTAATTTTGCTGGCACGTTCTGCAAATCTCTCTACAAACACATCGTAAATGGAATCCTGTACAAAGATCCGGTTAGTAGTCACGCAGGTTTGCCCGGTGTTCCTGAATTTGGAAGCGATCAGTCCATCCAGGGCCGCATCCAGGTCAGCGTCTTCAAAAACAATAAAGGGTGCATTTCCTCCAAGCTCAAGTCCCATACGGGTAACGGTGCTGGCAGCCTGCTGGGCCAGGTGAATCCCGGTGGTGGTAGAACCCGTAAAGCTTAACTTTCTCACATTTGGATTCAGTGTGAAGACCGATCCCATGGAGGAGCCGCTCCCCCTGGCACCCATCACTATGGAGAGAACCCCGGCAGGTAAGCCGGCACGATTGGCAAGCTCCAGAAGGGCAAGGGGGGTAAGTGGTGTCAGACCCGAAGGTTTTACAACAAGCGTACATCCTGAAGCCAGTGCCGGAGCTACCTCACGCATCACCATCAGGGCTGGGAAATTCCAGGGTGTAATGATGGCTCCCACACCCAGAGGCTCGGTGCTTATCATGATTCTTTGTTCAGGTGAGTGAGCTGGCATCATCCTGCCGGAGGCACGGGCCGATTCCTCCGCATACCAATCCAGGTAGCTGGCAGAATATACGATTTCCCCCATCGATTCGGCCAGGGTCTTACCCTGTTCCTGAGTCATGATCCGTCCCAGGTCCTCTTTATGTTCACGCATCAATTGTGCCCATCGCCTGAGAATAATGGACCGTTCATCTACCGTCTGGGTTTTCCAGCTCGGAAAGGTTTCAGTAGCCAGGTTTACAGCCCGAAGTGCTTCGTCGGCTCCCATATCCGGCATGGTTGCCAGTGCTTCCCCTGTGGCAGGATTAACCACCTGGTAAGTTTTACCTGATTCAGCAGAGCACCACTGCCCGATAAATCCTTTGGTTTTTAAAAGTTCCTGATCTTTCAGTCCTAATTGATTCATGTCAATGAGATAATATAAGTTTCTTATATGGTATTTAGTCCAACCGTTAATCCTCCACAAACGTAGAGTGTCTGACCTGTAATAAACCCGCTCTTTTTATCCAGGAAAAAACTGACCGCCTGGGCCACATCAGCAGGTGCTCCCAGCCTTTTCACCGGTATCCCGTTTACAATGGCTTGAGTCCGTGGATCAGTAAGGGGATTGTTCTTTTTAAAGGCTTCTGTTTCAATGGGACCGGGAGCTACAGCATTTGCTGTAATGCCATCAGCTGCCAGTTCAAGGGCCCACGTCCGGGTCATGGCAGCCAGGGCACCCTTACTTGCAGAATAGGCGGTCCGCATCTCTTTACCCAGAACGGTTCGGCTGGTAATGGAGACGATGCGGCCATATTTCTGTTTGCGCATAAGCGGAACCAGTGCTTTTACGCAGATCAGTGCCGTCTGTGCATTTAAAAGCATGACCTGGTTAAAGTCCTCCAGTGAAGTGTTTTCAAGAAGAGCGGGGCGTACAATTCCCACATTATTGACCAGCCGGGTAACAGGATATTTACTGGCAATCTCGTCCATTAACTGTACGGTGGCCTGGGTATGGGACAGATCTATCTTATAGAATTCAGCGTCCAGCCCCTTTGCAGGCTCCACCTGGTCAAGAATAATGGGCAAGTATCCTTCGCCGGATAATCTGGATGCGATGCCGGCCCCTATTCCTTGGGATCCACCTGTAATTACAACATACTCTTTCTTCATGCTTTCTGGTGTAAGATTAGTCAACGATGGCCTGATAAACCAGGTTTTTGAACCTGTCACGTAGATAAGCTGAGGAGGCCACATCCTGCATCATATAGATGGCAATCATCTCTTCCTGTGGATCTATCCAGATGCCTGTCCCTGCCCAGCCACCCCAACGGTAATTTCCCTGAGAACCGGCCATGGCGGATAGGCCTGGTTCCAGCCGAACCGCATAACCAAGGCCAAAACCATATCCCGGACCCGGAAGATAGAGATCTCCTCTTTCCACACTGGCTCCCACATGATTGGAAGTCATTAACTCCACAGTTTTCGAACCCAGCAACCTGACTCCATCCAGCTCACCACCATTTAACATCATCTGTGAGAAACGGGCATAATCATAGAGCGTGGAAACCAGTCCGCCGCCACCTGAATGCATAAGGGGAGGCCTTGCCACATCCTTAAGATGTGTCGGATAGTTATTTGTGCTGTAGTCAAATCCCTGTGCTGCCCGGGGAAGTTTTTCTTCTGGAATATGGAACCCGGTATCATTCATTTTTAAGGGGGACAATATATATTGATCAAAAAACGCTTCCAGACTCATCCCCGATATCTTTTCAACCAGGAAGCCCAGTACATCTGTGGAGTAGCCATATTCCCATCGTTCTCCCGGATGGGCAATCAATGGTAAGAGGGTGAGTTTTTCAATAAACTCTTCGATGGTCTGCTGCCCAGGGGAAAGGTTTGTATTCATATACGCTTGTCGTATGGCAGTAGGTTTACCAAAGATGCCATAGGTAAGGCCTGAGGTATGACGCAGCAGGTCCTGAATCGTAATTTCCCTGTTTGGTTTTTCCAGGCTGAGGATCTCGCTCTGGTCCTCGTTTTCTATGGCCACTTTCATCCTGGAAAACTCGGGGATATATAGTGATATGGGATCGTCCAGTTTAAAATAACCCTGTTCCCAGAGCATCATTACTGCAGCACTTGTGATGGGTTTGGTCATTGAGTAGATCCGGAAAATGCTATTTAGATCCATGGGTGTTTTTGTCACCATGTCCTGTTCCCCAAAGGTAAGTTCATAGACGATGACACCATGTCGCATTATGAGTACGGCAGCCCCGGGGGTCTTGCGAACGGCCAGTTCTCTTTCAAGGTAAGTAGAGAGACGCTCCAGTCTTTCAGGAGAGAATCCGTGCTTCTCAGGAGCTTCAATACGGAAGCCGCCACTTTCCTGGGCGTGCAGGGAAAATATTGACAATAAGAACGCCAGAAGTAGCAGTGTTTGATGGGGAGTATATTTCATGTCTGAATTGATTTTATGGTGTTCCATTGGGGTATTCCGCTAACACATCCAATTCCGGATAGTCAGCTTCCGGGTAGTTGTAAAATGGTTTCTGTTTTAAGTAATGATCCCAAAAATTAAGGATGACCTTATTTGTCAAATCGATTACGCGTTTTCCAGGGATCTCACCAAGTTGTCCATAAACTTTCAATACAGGCCAAACGAGGATCAAGTCCGTAAAATCAGAATGACGCGCACCGCGGAAATGATATTCATGATAATCCTGTTTACTCCTCAAGCGCATGAAATCATTTAATCTGAGACCATCTTCGCTGTATAACATCATGAAGGGTACATTTAGACTATCGGAATGAGTCTTACCATATTGCAATCCATCCATATTAATTCCCGCCTTTACCCGGTGATCCACTTTACAAAATTCTCCGGCTGTGGCTCCTCCAATGGACATACCCATGATGCCAATCCTGGCTGTATCTATCAGATGATGGATGCTCAAGGGGTTTTCTCCAGTAGCAAGAATACGATCCAGGACATATTGATTATCCATTGTCCATTCCTCCACAAGCTCGTTGAGGTCAGAATTCCTGATGGCCCTAAGCATAATTTCACTGCGTTCCTCCAGGCTTTCTACAGTCTGAATAGAATCTGTTGCGGCACGGACCGGAGATGATGACTTCTTAATCCATTCCATGGATTCTTTGAACTTTTCAAAGCTTGTGATGAATTCAGGAATAACTGTCCCGTTGTGGGCCAGATTTACACGAAGACTTTCATAGGGATGTGCAATACTCACCACAATGTATCCATTGCTGGCAAGATGTTCCATCAAAAGAGTGTTTTGAGAAGTAAACATCTGCAAACCATGGTTGAAAAGAATTAAAGGGAATTGAACTTCTTCCTGACAGGCCGGTATATCAGGAAATGAATGCGTCTTAACTTTTTGTAAGTAGTTCAGAAAGAAACTTACAAGATCGCGCTGACCCGAATAAAGTTCTGACCAGAGGGATTTGGGCTTAAGCGGTTCATTTAGCTTTCCCGGGTACCATACCTCTAAAAATAATTCTCGTTTGTCGAATGGGTCGTCCGTATGGATTTCTTCTCTGCTTACATCCATCAGTGAGATTGATGTGGTTCCTACATCAAATTTACCGCCTGGTTCAGGCAATTTTAAAACAGGCATTCCAATTGCAAAAAAAACGGAGGTGAATAAAAATAGCAAAGCGATAATAAATCCCACCCATCGAAAAACCAGGTGAGCTATTGATTTTTTTAAAAGGAAAAGTGCCAAAATAATAAAGATCAGATAGATAAAAATCAGTTGCCATCGGATGATTTCAATGGTCATGTGGAGCACAAGAAGGCCAAGCCCCGTAAAGAATGAGATTCTTTGAAGCTTTCTTGATTGTCCGAAGAATGATCCAAGGACAAGCATAAAGATTGTAACAAGCGTAAAGGCTATTTCGAAAAGTTGCATTATCTTTTATTTATATGTCCGGAAACCCTTAAATATAAGGATTATGGAGCGTAATTTACAAGGAATTTTTAACTTAGTAACGAATATAGTACGAATGTGCGCAATACGCACATATTTATATTAGCTGACATGACTGAAATATTGACGCTAAAAGAAGCTGTAGCGAAATATGTGAAGCC
>DAOWFP010000083.1 GCA_030637895.1 Bacteroidota bacterium
CAGCCAGTAGAGCATTCCGAATACCATGCCACCATTCCAGCCCATACCCGCAATATGCGTATGGGCGATGGTCCAGTCGGTAAAGTGTGTAATCTGATTCACATTCCGCAGCGACATCATGGGACCCTCAAAGGTCGATAAGCCATAGGCGGTGACAGCTACCACCAAAAACTTTAGCTCGGCTTTGTCACGTACCTTATCCCACGCTCCGCGGAGTGTGAGTAAGCCATTGATCATGCCACCCCATGAAGGGGCGAGGAGCATGATGGAGAAGGTGACCCCCAGTGCCTGCACCCATTCTGGAAGTGCCTGGTAAAGCAGGTGGTGCGGTCCGGCCCACATATAGAGGAAAATAAGCGACCAGAAGTGTATGATGGATAGTCTGTATGAATAAATGGGTCGGTTGGCTGCCTTGGGCAGGTAATAATACATCAGTCCCAGAAAGGGGGTGGTCAGGAAAAAGGCCACCGCATTGTGACCATACCACCATTGAACCACCGCATCCTGAGCTCCTGCATAGACCGAGTAACTCTTGAATAAGGAGATGGGCAGTTCAAAGGAGTTGACCACATGCAGTATTGCTATACCCAGGAAAGTGGCCAGGTACCACCAGATGGCTGCATAAATATGCCGGACCCTGCGTTTAAGGACGGTTCCTATCATGTTCCATCCAAAAACAATCCAGACAATGGTAACCAGGATATCGATGGGCCACTCCATTTCGGCATACTCTTTTGAAGTGGTGAATCCCAGCGCGAAAGTGACGGCTGCAAGTACAATTATTAACTGCCAGCCCCAGAAATTGATCTTGCTGAGCAGATCATTATACATCCTGGTTTTAAGCAGTTTCTGCATGGAATAGTAAACACCGGCATAGATGGCATTGCCCACAAATGCAAAGATTACGGCATTGGTATGCAAGGGTCGCATTCTGCCAAAGGAGGTGAACTCTATGCCAAAATTAAAAAATGGGAAGGCAAGCTGCAGTGCAACCAGGATGCCCACCAGTATAGCAACAACGCCCCAGATGATGGTGGCCAGTATAAAATACTTTACAATCTTGTTATCGTAGTAGAATTTCTGATTTTCCATATTCTCAGGAATTATTTCATTTATCGATAGGATCAACCTGCTCCTCAGGCTCTATTATATCGTCATCAAACAACATACGTCTTGGTGGCGTCTCATTATCATCGAACTGTCCGTCCCGGACAGCCCAGATAAAGGCACCCAGAAAAATGAGTGCGGCAAGCAAAGAAACTCCTATCAAGAGGTAAAAAATATTCATCTGATGCTAGCTTATGAAGACCGGCTATATTTTTTAATTTTTACAATCTGTACTATCACATATATAATGACCATCCATGCACCCCCTGTTGACAGGATGTAGGAGATGAGCACCCATAGTGAGACGTTGTTATTTGTGGACCATAATACTCCCTTCCGGATCAGTTCGGGGACCTCTTTGGCGGTTCCCACCAGTGCCTTATCAAGAATGACCTCAGCGGCCTCATACTCCTCCGAGAGCGAAACAACCACACTGAGGTAGCCATGCTCATCGCCCATGGTATTCTCCGGAATGGTGTAGATGGCTCTCCCCTGATCGTTGGTTACAGTCTCCCCGATCTTCAGGTTCCCAAATGCTTTTTTGGAGCTGATGATGACAGGAGCATTCAGGAGAGGGACATATACCTCATTGGCATCTTCATATTCAGCCATAATGTCGACCAGGCCCTGGGCCTCATTAACCGAAGCCAGCAGTTTGGCCTTTATCGGGGGCAGATCGAGAAGCACTTGCTCACGCCCGGGACTGTAGTTCTGAATAAAGCTCACCAGCAACCAGCGGTCGTTTTCCGATATGCTTGATTCAAAAGGAGGCATCACTCCTTTCCCGTTTGTGATTTTATAAAATAGTGAACCTTCACTGTTGGTCTGCATCTTCTCTGAAGCCATATCAACCGGCACGGGGACCAGTGCAAGTGGATTGTTCTTGCCCGGATCGCCGTGACAGGACTTGCAGTTCTTTGTATAGATGGCTTTCCCCAGCTTTACATTATCAAGTGTATATTCCGATGGATTGGCAAGGGCTGCCTGTTCGTCAGGAACGATCCAATCCTGACCCAGTACCGGTAGAGCCAGCATCATCAACACGGCTGTACCTATAATATTTTTCAGTCTGTTCATGCTTAGCTGCTTATTGGGTGTTTGACTTTTCTGTGAGGTACTCTTTATCGATCCCCTGCTCCTCGGCTACTTCCCATATGGTGATAACAGGGAAAAGCTTTGCCAGAATTGAAATAATCAACAAAGCGGCGAAAAATGAAAAGAGCATAATCAACATCTCGGTGCTGGTGGGTTTATAGTGATGAAAACTTTCAGGAACGTTCTGTACCGGCAGAAAGGGATGCTCCATGGTGGGGATCACAATCAGGTAACGCTTGAACCAGGCAGAAAGCAGGATCACCACCGAAATGAGCGAAAGGGGCAATGGTCTTCTGAAGAACTTTAACTGGATAAGCAGGATGGGCAGTACAAGCCCCACAATCTGTGCAAACCAGAACATGAAGGCGTATCCTCCTGAGAAAAGGGTTTTCAGGTGCACTCCTTCGGCCAGTTTCATCTTATATACCGGTACGAAGAATTCATTGATATTGAAGTAGAGGTAGACCAGGCAAACAAGGACAAGAAGCTTTCCCATCCTGTCGAAGTGCATATCTGTATAGTACTCTTTCAGACCATACCTTAAACGATATACATACATCAGGATGATTAAGGCACCGGTACCAGCAACAAAGGCACCCACAACAAAATAGGGGCCGAAGATGGTACTGTCCCAGCCGGGCCGCAGGGTAGCTGCAAAGAGCCATGAGGTAACCGTGTGGATGGAGAGGCCCACCGGTATGATCAGGATCATCAGTACACGAAGTGCATGGTAAACAGTCTTGAATTGAAGGTCATTTCCTTTCCACCCCAGAGCCAGCACTTTATAAAGCTTTCTCTTCCATGTTGGGAGCTCCGGGCCCATGCGTTCATGCAATAAGGCCAGGTCAGGGATCAGCGGGATATAAAATAGCAAAAGGGAGATGGCCAGATAGGTGGATACAACGGTAAGGTCCCACACAATGGGAGATGCATACCTTCCGTGCAGAAAAATATTGAGCAACCTGTCGGGCCGTCCCATATCCATCACAATAATAATGCCCGCCAGGGCCACAGCAGCAATGGCAATCTGCTCGGCTGCTCGTGAGACAGGTTTGGCCCAGCTGATTTTCAGCAATTGCAGCACCGAGCTGATCAAGAGACCAACCAGGCTGATCGCCACAAAGAATACAAAATTGGCGATGTACAGTCCCCACGATATATAATCGCCCATGCCGGTCACCCCGAGACCGTTTTTTATCTGCAGGATCCATCCCCAGAGTCCCACACCCGCAAACATGATCAGGATGAAGAACCAGAACCGGGTAAGTTCATCCTTGAGCAGGATGGAGCGTGTGAGGTCTGAAACAATTTTATCCAGTTTTCTTCTGGACTCTTCAGGAGATTCAGTTTTTTGCATGTCTCTGATTTAAGTAAGTGTTATATGTGGTCTCCTTCGATTGGTGATGCCTCCTGGCCCTTTGGTGGCAGGTAGTAGACCCTGGGACGGGTTCCAAGCTCTTTCATCAGTGTATAGGCAGCTCCTTCTTTCACAAGTTGAGTGAACGAGACTGTCTCTTTTGTAGTTCCATTGGTAACGGCATCTTCATTCTTGTCTCCAAACCAGTATACTCCGTTGGGACAGGCCGACACACAGGAGGGAAGCTTTCCATCCCTTAAACAGTCGGCACTGAACAGGCATTTTGAAATGGTCCCCTTTTTCTGGGGAACGTTGGCTTCGATATTATAGGTTACTCCTTCGTATTTCTCGGCATCACGTGGTTCCTTCCAGTTAAATACCCTGGCAGAATAGGGACAGGCAGCAATGCAGAACCTGCAACCGATACAGCGTTCGTTATCGATGAGCACAATGCCGTCTTCGCGTTTGAAAGTGGCGTTGACCGGGCACACCTTTGTACAAGGAGGATTGTCGCAATGGAGGCAGGGCTTTGGCATAAAGTACGGTGCCGTATCTTCTGAATCCTGCATCTGCAGTACATTGATGTGGTGCTGCTCGGGCCTGAGCTGATGATGACTCTGGCAAGCTTTCATGCATTCACGGGCATTACGGCACTTGGAGAGGTCGATAACCATTACCCAGCTTCTTCCCGGAAGTCCTTTTCTTCCCCTGAGCTGATTTTCTGTAAGCGAGGGTAGTTCTGCGGGTTTCAATTGTGACCTGTCCACCACAACGAGTTCCCCGCTGGATGTGAGGAGGGTAATTTTATCACCGCTGACCTCTTCAACGCGATTGCAGGCACTTAAGAGGCTCCCACTGCTTAAAACACCTGCAGCTCCCACGGATGCTCCAAGTGTCTTCATGAAATTTCTACGAGTCTTCTTCTCCATTATAGATTTGTTTTGAATCTCAATTTCAGTTTGAAATTAGGATTTCTGATCTTCAGAATCATTCTAAATATATGCATATATGTATGTTCCCTAAGTGCATGTCATTCACTATGGTTAGCAAGCTCTGTTGTATGCCATCACATTATTTCACTACTTTTGAGAATATAATTTTAATAGCCTATAAAATGAATCGTTTTTTCAGCTCATATGCGACCCTCCTCCTGTTGTTACTGCTGGTATCCTCATGTACCTCACCCACAAGGCGGACCATCACCGGACTCAATGCGCTTCTGGTTTCTACGCATCAGCAGCTTGCGCCAGATGATCGTATTGAATTGTGGGATGTATCTGTTCATTCAGATAGTGGCCACTTCTCACTTATTGGTAACCTGACCAGTCAGGAAGCTTTTGATGCGCTTGAAGAGGCATTGGATCAGCAATTTCCTGAGGTGGAAAATAGAATTATACTGCATTCGGAGGGTGGGGATGGAGCCTTGGTGAACGCCCTGGTCAATAACTCGGTGATTCATTTGCGCAGAGAACCCAGCAGCTCCAAGGAGCTGGTGACCCAGGCCCGCCTGGGCGCCCCGGTCCGGATTCTGAAAACAGAGGGAGGAAAGAGCCTGATCCAGGTCCCGGACGGATACATAGGATGGGTGAATACCGAAGAGGTGCATGCCGTGGATGAGGAGGAACTTGCTGCTTACAGGGATGCAGAAAAAGTTATTTACACTGCCCAGTATGGTCTTGCTTTCAGTGAGCCCGATGTGCTTTCCATGCCGGTAACCGATCTGGTGATTGGGAACATACTTAGCAAAGTCTCAGAGGAGTCAGGTTTTACCCAGGTGAGCTACCCCGATGGACGCCTGGGCTGGGTGAAAAGCAGCGAGCTGGTCCCGGCCGAGGAGATATTCTACAAAACTACCCTGAAAGAGAACCTGGTACAAACGGCCCTGAAATATCATGGGATCCCTTATCTCTGGGGGGGTGCCTCCTCGAAAAATATCGATTGCA
>DAOWFP010000020.1 GCA_030637895.1 Bacteroidota bacterium
AGACGGCGATCTCCTGCCAGCTGGTCTCTCATTCGACGGAACAAGTCTGCTGCTGGTTAAAAGTGACACGAGGGGCAATACCGACATCTGGATCAGCCACTTTAATGGCCATCTCTGGAGCCCCGCCGAAGAAATCATAGGTGATATCAACTCTGGTTCCAACGAGGACCACGCCTCTTTTAGTCCGGATGGACGACTTATTTATTTCTCCAGCGACCGGCGTGGCGGAGAGGGAGGTCTTGATCTATGGTACTCTGAGAGCCAGAGAGATGGAGAATGGGGATCTCCTGTGAATATGGGGGACCAGATCAATTCGGATAAGGATGAGACCTCTGTCTTTATGGCTCCCGATGGAGAACGACTTTTATTTGCCTCCAAGGGTCATTTTAATATGGGGGGATATGATATTTTCCGGTGTGAACTGGAAGAGAATGGCTCATGGTCACAGCCCACCAATATAGGATATCCCTTGAACACAACCAGTGACAATACCTTCTATGTACCAATCAACAACGGGCTTCAGGCACTCTATACCCGTTTCACCAATGACGCGATCGGGAAACGGGATCTGTGGTACGTGGAGATTCTCGATGCAGAAGACTTCGTGGGTGAAGGGCTTACACTATCCATCGATCCTGCCGAAATAAGTCAGAAGGATTTCGCCATCATACTTGTTAATGAGGCCACCGGCGAGGAGATCGAAGTACTCTACGATGCTGCTACTGACTCCTTCAAGGCGCTGGCAGGCGAAAAATCAAGCTACAAGGTAATCTCCTACAAGCAGAAGTAGCGTGAAAACCCTGGAGAACCAAAGCATCTCCCTCAGAGCTCCTGAACTGGAAGACCTTGATCTGCTGTTTATCTGGGAGAATGAGCCATCCATCTGGCAGGTAAGCGGTACCCTTACTCCTTTCTCCAGGTATATCCTGAAACAGTACCTCGAAAATGCTGGAAAAGATATCTACGAGGCAAAGCAGCAGAGGCTGATAATCCAGTTAAAGAGTAATCACCGTCCTGTTGGCGCTGTTGACCTCTTCGACTTTGACCCGCACCACCACCGTGCAGGCATCGGGATCCTCATTGCTGATCCATCAGACAGAAGACTGGGTTATGCCAGGGAAGCACTGGAGACCGTGATCGCATATTGTTTTGATGTGCTTCACCTCCATCAGGTTTACTGCAACATCGCTGCCGGGAACAGCGCCAGCATCAAGCTGTTTGAAGAGGCGGGGTTTGAAGAGTCCGGGAGAAAGCGGGAGTGGCTGTATGATGGCAGCTCTTACAATGATGAACTACTCTATCAAAAAGTTAATAGTTAAGGGTTAGCAGTTAGTATATTAACCATTAACTTTTAACTATTAACCACTAACTCCGCGTACGCGGGAATTTCGCTTAGGAAGCTTATCTTCTCCGTCTCAAAATCGATCTGGCAGCAATAGTGCTTCAGTCCGTTGGTAACGATCAGATAGCTTACCCTGAATGCCAGGTTATAACGCGCCACCTGGTCGAAGGTAGCCTGAGAGATGCTTACCTCCGGCGCCTTGCACTCCACGAGCAGGGCAGGATGACCGACCGGTTTATGTACCAGGATATCACACCTGCGGGAGAGCTTGTTCAGTTTCAATGAATATTCCGTCATCAGCAGCGAGGCCGGGAATCCCTTCTCCTCCACCAGGTAGCGGGCAAATCGCTGCCGCACCTCCTCCTCCGGGGTGAGCTTTACAAAGCGTTTTCTATAAACATCCAGCACCCTTAGGTCCTTACCTTCGTTCTGGTATTTGAATTCATATGCTGGAAGATTCAGTTTTCGCATGAAATGGATTATCTTCGCAAGAGCATACAATGTAATAAAGATCGGACGAAAAATTAGTTATGATCCCGGAATTTGAGGTTTATGAAGACAAAAAAGGAAATCACTGAAAACTGGCTCCCCCGTTATACGGGAGTGCCAAACGATCAATTCGGAAAGCATGTATTACTGACCAATTTTCAGGGCTACCTCGACCTGTTCTGCGCCATTGGAAAAACCAAGGTTGTTGATCGAAATGTGGCCATGCCCACGGCTACTTTCAACGGGATCACCATGATCAACTTCGGTATGGGCAGCGCCAATGCAGCCACAGTGATGGATCTGCTGGCAGCCGTAAAACCCAAAGCTGTGCTGTTTCTGGGAAAGTGCGGGGGCTTAAAAAAGAAGAATGAACTGGGCGATTTTATCCTGCCCATCGCAGCCATCAGGGGCGAAGGAACCTCTGATGACTATATGCCCCACGAGGTACCTGCCCTTCCCTCCTTCAACCTGCAACGGGCCGTATCCACTACCATCCGGAACCTGGGCAAGGACTATTGGACCGGCACGGTATACTCCACCAACCGGCGGGTCTGGGAGCATGACAACAGATTTAAGAAGTACCTCAGAAAGGTACGGAGTATGGCCATCGATATGGAGACCGCAACCCTGTTTACAGTGGGATTTGCCAATGGGATTCCCACCGGGGCACTGCTACTGGTATCTGACCAACCCATGATCCCGGAGGGGGTCAAGACGCAGGCAAGCGACAAGCTGGTCACCAAGACTTTTGCGAAAATGCACCTGGAGATTGGAATAGATTCGCTGCATGAGATCATCGACCACCGGGAATCGGTGAAACACCTCAAATTTTAAGTAATTTTGGGAATGACCTACGACCAGTTGATTGGCGACCTCAAGAACAAGGTCTACAGACCAGTCTATTTCCTGTGGGGAGAGGAAAGCTATTACATTGATCTGCTTACCTCCTTCATTACAGGAAATGTACTTAGCGAAGCGGAGCAAAGCTTTAACCAGACCATCCTCTACGGGAAGGACTCTGAGGCCGGACAGGTGTCGGACCTGGCACGTAGGTTCCCCATGATGGCCACTCACCAGGTGGTTGTGCTGAAAGAGGCGCAGGAAATGAAGAGCTTTGGCGACCTGATCCACTATGTGGAGAAGCCCCAGCCCTCCACCCTGCTGGTGATTAACTACAAGTATAAGAAACCCGACAAGCGACAAAAGATTTTTAAGGTCCTGGAGAAACAATCAGTCTGGTACGAGTCGAAAAAATTGTACGACAACCAGGTGCCGGGATGGATATCCGGATATGCCTCCAACCGTAAATACCGCATGGAACCCAAGGCGGCTGCCCTGCTTGCAGAGTTCCTGGGAAGTGATCTCTCAAGAATTGTCAATGAAGTGGAGAAGCTCATTATGGCCATTGGAAAGAAGGGCGAAACCATCACTCCTGCACTTGTAGAAAAACACATTGGCTTCAGTAAGGATTTCAACCAGTTTGAGCTGCAGGATGCCCTGGGCAGAAGGGATGTGGTAAAGGCCAACAGGATCATCTCTTACTTTGCCGAGAATGAGAAAAAATACCCCTTTCCCCTGACCATTATCTCGCTCTATTATTATTTTTCCAAGCTGCTGCTCTTCCACTATACCAAGGACAAATCGAAACAGAGCCTGGCTGCCACCCTTAAGGTCAATCCCTTCTTTGTGAAGGATTACGAAGCTGCTGCCAAACGCTACTCAGCTGCAAGGCTGGTGGAGATCATCTCCCTCTTACGTAGCTATGATATGCGATCCAAAGGTTACGATGGCAACACCACCCCGTCAAGTGAATTAACCCGGGAGCTGATCTTTAAAATCCTACACACCTAATCCGCATTGCCTGTGATTACCCTGATAATTGTGATTATTACCGTTCTTACCTCGGTGGCAGCCTTCAGGCAGAGAGAGCTATTCTACAGGTTTGATCTCTCCCCGGCCCATATTGTACACAGGAAGGAGTATTACCGGATCTTCACCCACGCTTTCCTTCATGCTGACTACTTTCACCTGGGGATCAACATGCTGGTCTTATATTCCTTCGGGAGCTACATTGAACAGGTTTTTTCCCAGCTGGAGGCCGCCGGCATGATCTTCTCCGGGGCCTTTTTTTACATACTTCTCTATGTTTCCAGTATTGCCCTGGCATCCATCTCTACCGTAATAAGGTACCGCAATAATGAGTCTTACAGTGCCGTGGGAGCATCCGGAGCCGTTTCTGCCATTGTCTTCACCTATATCTTCTTTGCCCCGCTGGAGAAAATCTATTTCTATATGGTGCTCCCCATTCCGGGAATTCTTTTCGGAATTCTGTACCTGATCTACTCCAGTTACATGGGCAGGCGTAAAAGCGATAACATCAACCACTCTGCCCATTTCTGGGGTGCGGTGGTAGGCTTTGTTTTTCCCATACTCCTGGAACCCTCTCTATTTATGGTATTCCTTGATAAGCTCTTTCCATGATGAAAAAAGCGATTTTCCTGGACCGGGACGGAACCATTAATAACAACTGTGATCACTACTACATCTGGCACAAAGAGGAGCTGCTGCTTAATCCCGGGGTAGGTGAAGCCCTGGCTGAGCTGAGATCCAGGGGATACCTGCTGATTGTAATCACCAACCAGGGAGGGATCAGCAAAGGAGAATTTACTGCCGGAGATGTGGACTTACTACACGTTCATCTTCGTTCCATGCTGGCAAAGGAAGGGATAAGCCTGGATGAGGTCTATTACTGTCCCCACCATCCCATGGTGGAGTCCTGCCTCTGCCGTAAGCCACAGCCCCTGATGATTGAAAAAGCACTGGCACGCTTTGGCATCGACCCCTTATCCTCCTGGATGATTGGAGATGCTGAACGGGATATAGAAGCGGGCAAGGCAGCCGGTTTGCGGACTATCCTCATTGAACCCAACAGTGATTTGAGGGAAGTCTTGGGGAAAATCGATTGACAGGGATTCTGAGGGACTATTGGTTTTGACATCTATGTGTGTCCGATTTCAAAATAATCGTAAGTCACCACTTGGTGACTTTTGATAAAAAAGTGACTTTCCTGCACTATTAATACGCTTATCGCAACAGTCTAATCCCCTTATAATTAATGATATAGATTTTCAGGAGAAATGTGGCAGATATTTTTTAGGTCACCACATCAAGAAATAGTCACCATGTGGTGACTTCCTAAAATCGCCGGGATGAGTACACCGATTTTATCACTTGAGCATATGGATTCGGTTTCAAGGACTGAGCAGGACTGGCTGTTTGAGAAGCTACTGGGGAAGCTTAATTCCCACAGACATATATTTCTCACTGCAGACCCGGGCTGGGGAATACTGGAATATGTTAATGAACTGAGATTTCAATTGGCAGAGAAGAATCCGGAGATTCATACTTGCTTTATGGATATTATGCCAGTACATTCTTCAACTTCTTTTCTGGAGCTCTTTTTCTCTGCTCTTTTGCACAGATTTCCAGATGAGACTTCATGTCTGGAAATAGACAACAGCAGCATGGATACGCTCAGAATACCCGAATTAATCGCTAAAAGAAAAAAAATAAAGATTGCGGTCTTCCTGGCAAATGCTCACCTGTTTCAGCGATTCAAGGATCCAATTCCCTTTCTCAGGACTCTGAAATTGGAACTTAAATATCAAAAGCACTGTGTTTATTGCTTTTACGGCAATGATACCCCATACCTTAAGGATCTACTGCATTATCCCGGTCCCTTGTCTGGATTAGGTCAGCTATTTGAGCTAAGGCATAAGCCCCTGAAACACAGGTCAGACAGCATAAGGAAATTATTCCACGATCACAAGAAAAGAATAGATTATACTACTTCTATTAATATGTCCTATGCAGTGGACAATCATCCATTCTATCTGAAACTCCTGGTCTGGCATGCCTTGATATTAACGGGTGATACCTGTACAGAAGCCATTGTAGAAAAATCTCTAAATAATCTCATTCTTCATTTTGAATATCGCTATTACGAGATTGCAGAAAGATTGACCCCAAAGCAATTAAACTTACTAAAGGCTCTGGTGGAAGGAAATCAGAAACTATATTCGAAGTCCATCAGGGATAAGTATCAGCTTGGATCTACCAGCAACATTGCCAAGATAAAAACAAGTCTTGAGAGAAAGGAGATCATAAAT
Source organism: Bacteroidota bacterium (assembly GCA_030637895.1). Classification (GTDB taxonomy): domain Bacteria; phylum Bacteroidota; class Bacteroidia; order Bacteroidales. Next base: position 6,001 of record DAOWFP010000020.1, read on the forward strand.
ACAGGAAGAATGGAGACTGTTTTCGCTGATCCCATTTTCAGAGAATGGCTTCGAAGGCGATTTTTCGGCAGACCGTAGATGACCACAGCAAACAATTATTTACCTTAGGTCTTGGGGGAAATTGGAATGTTATAACTCTTAGCAAAGGCGGCTAATTGAGGCCTGGATCCTCGGGGAAGTTGGCCCAGGCGCGGTACTTATTGTTGTAGCTGGCCATTGTCTTTTTCCAGAATTCAGGATCTACAGCCTGCATGACCATACGCGGAGGAATTCTTCCCACCAGCCAGGCATGATCCTGCATTTCTCCATCCAGCTGCTCAGGCGACCAGCCTGCATAGCCCAGGAAAAACCTTAACTCATGGGGTTTTACCGAACCCTCTGCAATCAACTCTTTGATCAGGTCAAAATCACCTCCCCAGAAGATGCCTTCGGCCACAAGAACGCTGTCCGGAACCCGGGCCCCCAGGGTATGAATATAGTGGACGGTATTGTTGCTTACAGGTCCGCCCACCGAAATGGTAAAGTCCGACTTTGGGAAATCGTCCACAATCTCGTTGATGCTGACGCCGATTGGTTTATTCAATACAAAGCCCAGGGAGCCTTCCTCGTTGTTCTCAGTGATATATACCACCGAGCGGCGAAAATAATTATCGCCCAGGAAGGGTTCAGAAATCAGGATATTTCCCTTTTCTGCAACACCATCATTCACAATATGGAAAAAATCAATATTCAGCTCCATTTTGTCAATAATTTTAGAGAGGACAAGTTACGCCATTTTTATTTGAAATAAAACGAACATAAAAGAAAAATAGTATCTTGGCGGCTTATGTCACAATGCGCATGAATCCCAAAGAACCCAGGAAACCCAGCCTTCTTCAAGCCCTGATCCCAATTGCTGTACTGATCGTCCTGCTTATTTTGAATGTAAACTATTTTGGCGATAATACCCTGGACGGGTCCAACCAGTTTGCCTTGCTCCTGGCATCTGCAGTAGCGGGTATTGTGGCCATCACCCTGGGAGTGAAATGGACCCATATCCGTGAAAGCATGGTCAAAAGCATCGGATCTGCCATGCCTTCCATCCTGATCCTGCTGATGATCGGCGCACTGGCGGGTACCTGGCTGTTGAGCGGGGTGGTTCCCACGCTTATCTATTACGGGCTTCAGATTTTCCATCCGAAAATTTTTCTCTTTGCAACGGTAATCATTGCAGGGATGGTATCGCTGGCCACCGGTTCATCATGGTCGACTGTTGCTACCATTGGGATTGCCCTGATCGGGGTGGGACAGGCACTGGGCATCAGCGAAGGTTTGATTGCAGGGGCGGTTATCTCAGGGGCCTATTTCGGCGATAAGATGTCGCCCCTTTCCGACACCACCAACCTGGCTCCGGCCATGGCGGGAACCGACCTGTTTACCCATATCCGTTACATGACCATCACAACCGTGCCGGCCATGTCCGTGACCCTGATCATCTTCCTGATCATTGGTTTCACCTATAAATTTGAATCCACACCTGGCGATATTGAGCTTGTGCTGGAAGCGATCAGCTCCAAGTTCCGGGTAAGTCCCTGGTTGATGCTGGTCCCCGCTTCTCTTATCTTCATCATTGTCAAAAAGGTTCCTCCCCTGCCTGCCCTGCTGGCCGGCTCACTGATCGGCGGCGTGTTTGCCATTATCTTCCAGCCGCACCTGATTCGTGAGGTGGCATTGGGACTGGACGGAACTACCACTTCCCTTTTCAAAGCATCCTACCTTTCGGTTATGCAGTCGATTTTTGGAGATATCGCCATTACCACTCCCAACGAGATGGTTAACGAACTGCTGTCCAGCACAGGCATGCGGGGGATGCTCAATACCATCTGGCTCATCCTCTCTGCTATGGTATTTGGGGGCACCATGGAGTCGGCCGGTTTGCTGGTGAAAATTACTTCTGTGGTAATCCGCTGGGCTCAATCCACCGGCTCGCTGGTCACCACCACCATTGCCACCAGTATCTTTTTTAATATCACTGCATCGGACCAGTATATTGCCATTGTGGTGCCCGGACGAATGTTTGCCGATTCTTATAAGAAACGAGGCTTGAAACCCGAGGTGCTGAGCCGCACCCTGGAGGATGGCGGTACCATCACCTCGGTATTGGTTCCATGGAACACATGCGGAGCTACTCAGTCGAGGGTTCTGGGAGTCCCTACCATGGAGTATGTACCCTATGCCTTCTTCAACATGCTGAGTCCGCTTTTCAGCATCCTCTTTGCCTACCTCAACTACAAGATCCGCCGCTACAGTGATGATGAGCAGGGCGAAGAACCGAGCTTGCGAGCTCAGCGGAGCTAATTTCAGCAGCAGGATAGCAACTGTTTCTGAAAAAGAGGGGGGGCCGCCCCGTTCTGGTTCAACCCCCCCTGATCTTATGGTTTTAATCGCGCTTAAAACCAAAAACAATTTACGAAGCATAGTGTATATCTTCCTAATAATCTGGGCATTATATGATGAATGGAGTATTAGGACAGGTTAGTGGCCGGCATTGCTTTTTTTATACCGGAGACCAGATTCAGGGTATTCGTGTAAAGCAGGAAGCTATCTGGCAGGTATTCAGCACCATTGGTCAGTAGATTCCCGGATATTTCAGAGAATTCGATTCATTCATGATCTTATAGATCGCTTCAAAAAGATCCTCTGCATTGGGGTTGGAGAAATAGTCCCCATCGGAGCTGTAAGCCGGTCGGTGTTCATGTGCAGTAATGGTGCATGGTTCCGCATCCAGGTAGTAATAAGCCTTTTGTTCCTCCAGCACCTTCTGCATCATATAGGCGGTGGCACCCCCCGGAACATCCTCATCAAAGAAAAGTACACGTCCGGTCTTCTTGACCGACTCTAAAATCATATGGTCCAGGTCAAAGGGAAGCAGGGTCTGGGCATCGATGAGCTCCATGTAAATATCAAATTCAGCAAGCTGCTCCGCAGCCTTCTCTGCGATTCGCACACATGCCCCGTAGGTGACCACTGTGATATCTCTCCCTTCCACTATTAGCTCTGGAACGCCCAGAGGAATACGAAACTGTCCCAGGTTACCTGGACGGTCCTCTCGAAGCCCATACACCTTAAGGGGCTCAATGACCAGGGCAGGGTCCTCTCCCTGCAGCAGTGTATTGTACATCCCTGCAGCCTGTGTCATATTCCTGGGAACACAGACATGTACGCCCCTGATGGAGTTGATCACCATGCTAAGCGGAGAACCCGAGTGCCAGATTCCTTCCAGTCTGTGTCCACGGGTACGGATAATCAAAGGAGCAATCTGTGCCCCCTTTGTCCTCCAGTGCAGTGTGGCCAGATCATCGCTGATGGTCTCCAGGGCATAGAGTATGTAATCAAAATACTGAATCTCAGCGATGGGGCGAAAACCCCGAAGTGCCATTCCTACGCCCTGACCCACGATGGTGGACTCACGAATCCCGGTATCTGTCACACGCAAGTCCCCATATTTGGCCTGCAAGCCCTCCAGGCTCTTGTTCACATCCCCTATTTTTCCTGTATCCTCTCCGAAAATAACAATCCTGGGATCGCCTGAAAGAAGTGCATCGAAGTTATTCCTTAACAACTCCCTGCCGGTGATCCTTTCCGGATGTTCCTCATATTCCGGTGAGACCGGCTTCACTTTTAAGGGAGAACGATCGGTCTCCGAATAGAGATGACTGTTGTATCTTCTGCTATTCTCCTCCTTATAGGTTTCAAGCCATTGGGAGACAGAGCTTTGCAGCTCACTGCGAACCGGGCAGTCGGTGCAGAGGTGCCGCATGATCCGCTTGGCCGTACCCTGGATATCGCGTCGGATGGGATAGACAATCCGCTTCAGATCCCGGCTAAGGATTCCCAGCTTGTCCACACCATCTTTTGCACAGTCACAACTCCGATTGTCTATTATCTGAAGTAACTCTTCACGCTCCCTGAGAATGGGCCCAATATAGTTCTTCCACGCTGTATCGCGGGCCTTCATGGCTTCCTCCACAGCCTCTTCCTTCAAAAGGTTCAACTGGGCTTCCTCTGCCAATCCACTCTCCAGCATCCACTGCTCCATTTTCAAAAGAGGATCATGGGCCGCTTCCCACTCCAAGCGCTCCTTTGACTTATAACGCTCATGGCTTCCCGAAGTGGAATGCCCCGTGGGCTGCATCATCTCATCCACATGAAAGAGCACCGGAACATGTTCCTCCCGGCAGCGGGACACCCCCTCAGCAAACACACGCACCATCTCAGGGTAGTCCCAGCCCATGACCTTGTAGATCAGCATGCCATTGCTTCCCTCCTCCTTTCGGAAGCCCTCCAGCGCCCGGGAGACACTCTCCTTAACAATCTGCTTATCCTTGGTCACCGAGATCCCGTAGCCATCATCCCAGACAGTCATCGCCACAGGTATCTGGAGCACAGCTATCGCATTCATAGCTTCAAAGAAATGACCTTCCGCAGTAGCAGCATCTCCGATGGTTCCAAATGCCACCTCGTTTCCATTTTTTGAAAACTGTGTCATTTCTGCCAGTTCCGGGTTCTGTCGGAAAAGCTTGGAGGCATAACCGAGCCCCACCAGCCTGGGCATCTGTCCGGCCGTGGGCGAGAGATCCGCACAGCTATTCTTCATATCGGCCAGCTTGTTCCAGCTCCCATCGGCATTGACACTACGGGTGGCGAAATGATTGTTGAAATTCCTTCCTGCACTACCTGGATTGGCCACTTCATCGGTATGGCCGTAAACCTGGTAAAAGAACTGTTCCGCAGTGGTGATGCCGATGGCCATCATAAAGGTATGATCGCGGTAGTAGCCCGAACGCCAGTCACCTTCTTTGAAAGTGCGGGCCAGGGCAATCTGCGCCAGCTCTTTACCATCTCCAAAAATTCCGAATTTAGCCTTTCCCGTAAGCACTTCCCGTCTGGCCAGAAGTGCAATTTCCCTACTCAGCAGGGCCAGTTTAAAATCGCTTAAGACCTCTTCCCTGCTTAATGTAAATGAGTTTTCCGACATATGGGGTAGTTTACTATCTTTGTGGTACTATAAGTA
>DAOWFP010000135.1 GCA_030637895.1 Bacteroidota bacterium
CTCCACCGGTGAGGGCTCCTCAAATTCGATCCGCTCCTCCATATCCCTGTTAAGTGGATCGATCTCAATCTTCTTAATCTGTCGCAGATGTTTGAGCCAGAGCAAGCGGGCAATGGAATAGATATAGGTAGAAAAGGCTGCGTCGAGTTTGAAATCGGGCTCATCTCTTAACTTCTTGAATACCACGATTAAAGCCTCCTGAAAGATGTCTTCAGCATCAGACTCAGACCCAGCATTATGAAGGATCAGCTGCTTGACCGGCGCAAAGCTGTTCTTATAGATATACTGGAGAACACGGTTATCCCGTTTTCTTAATCCGGCTACTATTTCTTCATCCGACAGCCTTTTCACTGAAAGTGGGTGCAATTTGATGAACGACAAATATAAGTATTAAGTCATTCCACCAAAGTTCTTAGCTATAAAAAAAGAAAGGTTCTATAGTCCTGTCACACGCGCCATCATCTTCTTTAGCGCTTTTGAGCAGACTGGGCAGAAGACTGCACCGTTGGTATGCATCCGGCAATCAATCATGGGCCGAAAAACCCCTTTGGCCACATAACCACCTCCCTCGTATACTCCGACCACCTCGATATACGCTTCCTCCGCGGGAGTTGGAACGGGCACTCCTTCTGACATCATGGGCTTCCATTTTGAAGCAAAATCGACCAGGGTGGTAAGATTGGGATTCCAGGGTTCCACCTCCAGGGGAAAGTAATCATTATAGGCCACTGCCGAGTTGAAATATTCATCGGCCAGTCCACCAAATGCATGCCCGAATTCATGTATCACCACCGCCCTGGATTGAAGGTTGTCAGCCGCAGATATGCTGTAGTGGTTGTAGATGCCTCCGCCCCCGTATTTATCTGTGTTTACCAGAATATAGATCTGATCGTAAGGGGCACATGCTGCCACATCACAAACTGATTTGTAATCCATGGTGGTCATGTAACGCTCAATCCCAAAGGTATAGAAGCTGGAGTTTATCACTGTATTTTTCCAGATACTATCTCCGGGAATGTCTGTACCCGAATCCAGGCTGGTAGATTTTAAGGCCCTGATATTGAATTTCTTTCTGTTGCTCTTAAATGGTTCCTCCGAGAATATGTATCCTGCCGAACGCCTGGCATCATCTATAAATTTGTCCATCTCATCTGCCGTGTATCCCTCAGCAAGGAAAAGAATATCCACCTTCTCTTCTGCACTGCCGTTGATCTCCAGATCGACCGTTTCGAACTGATAGGGACTTCCCGGATCTGTATAGATCGAAGCCGGATCGAAGGTCGCCGACCAGCTAAGGATAAATGCTCCCTCGCCGTTGCGATCATGAATTTCCACCACCACGCTGGCTAAGGGCCAGGGAAATCTGAGTACATGGGGATATGCCCTCCTGAGAGTCTGTGACTCTTCGGTGGTCTGCCATTCACGAAACAAGGTACAATAGCTTTGACTAAAAATTATCTCCCCACTGGCTTTATCTTTCACCACGAATTTGTGATCACCGTAGTCGAAAGGATCGACGAGCCTGGAATGGGGCCCGCTGTAAAACTGTTCTTTTTTCACCCCCGTCAGGGCATAGCTGGTCTCCTCAGCCGTTCCTGAAAACACCAGGTCGATCCGCATGACACCCTGCTCAAACAGCTGGTCAAATACCTGTGAGTGGGCAAGTTGAAAAGCCATCAAAAGAACGGTGGCTGTAAGAAGAGAAAATCTGTTTTTCATTACCTTCATTTTTTGGAAATAATCATCGCAATATAAGTGCTATTCCTGACTTAATATTGATATTTTAGTATGTTGTTAATGTGTCAAATTAAAATCAATCCCCATGATTGAAAGAGGAATTACCTGGTACACTCAGCTGCTCTCAGGAACCGGACTATCAGATGGAATGCTGGTCTTTATCGAAAATGCTACAATCATTGTTGTTACCATTATCCTGGCTGCTCTGGCCGACTTAATTGTAAAAAGAATTATCATCTCTGCCATTGCTACACTGACAAAACGGACAAAGAACGACTGGGATGATGTATTCGTAAAGCAAAAAGTGTTTAACCGCCTGGCCCATCTGGCTCCGGCCCTGATTGTATACTACGCGCTTCAGTACATATTTGACGCTACAGATCTGGTCAAGTTCCTGGGAAATCTGACCCAGACCTATATGATCCTGGTGGTGTTGATGGTGATTGATTCATTGCTGAATGCCCTGCATGAAATCTATACGAAGCTTCCCATTTCCAAAGGCAGGAACATCAAAGGCTTTATCCAGGTGGTTAAGATCATCTTCTATTTCATTGCCGTTATCCTGATTATATCAGCCTTCAGTGAAGAGCCACCCAAGTCACTAATGGCGGGACTGGGAGCCATGGCTGCAGTCCTGCTGCTGGTCTTCAAGGACACCATCCTGGGCTTTGTGGCCAGCATCCAGCTCTCCGCCAATAATATGGTCAATGTGGGCGACTGGATCTCCATGCCCAAATACAATGCCGACGGGGATGTAATCGATATCAGCCTCAATACGGTTAAAGTACAGAACTGGGATAAGACCATTGCCACCATTCCCACCTATGCCCTGGTTTCAGAATCCTTCAACAACTGGAAGGGTATGGAAGAATCGGGTGGCCGAAGGATCAAACGTTCCATCAACATCGATATGAACAGTGTTACTTTCCTGAGCCCTGAACAGATTGAGAAACTGGGAAACTTCCATTTGCTGAAGGACTATATCAACAACAAGCAACAAGAGATTGCGGAATTCAACAAATCTCTCAACCTGGAGGAAGGTGTTGTTACCAACGGACGGAAGATGACCAATCTTGGTGTCTTCCGAAAATACATGGAGGAGTATCTGCATCACCACCCGATGATAAGTAATGAGATGACCTTCCTGGTCAGGCACCTGCAACCCACAGACAAAGGGTTACCTGTGGAGATATATGTCTTTAGCAAGGACCAGGCCTGGGCCAATTATGAAGCCATCCAGGCCGATATCTTCGACCATACCCTGGCCATTTTACCTGAATTTGATCTTAACGTCTTCCAGAATCCTACCGGCAGCGATTTTCAAAAGCTTACAGAATAAAAGCATTTGTAAGGGTTTGGGGCAATTATATGTTTAAAATCACACATTCTGTTGTGAACTTCTTTCAAATTGTAACTACATTTGGGAAATCATAACAAATTATAAATTTGCCGCCACATGGATGACACACATCATATTGACGACCTCGATCGAAAGATCCTCACCCTGATTACCAAAAATGCACGTATCCCCTACCTGGAAGTAGCCAGAGAGTGTAAGGTATCAGGTGCTGCCATTCATCAACGGATCCAGCGCCTCTCCAAAATGGGTGTAATCACCGGATCGGAGTTTAGTATCAGCCCCAAGAAAATCGGATTTAATACCTGTGCCTATGTGGGCATTTTCCTGGATAGTGCCAGTCTCTATCCTGAAGTGGTGGAGCAATTAAAAGAGATCCCCGAAATCACACAGTGCCACTATATCACAGGGGGATACTCTATTTTTATTAAGATTTATACCAGGAACAACGAAGATCTGAAGTTGCTGTTGGTGGATAAGGTGCAGGCCATCAAGGGAATCTCAAGAACAGAGACCTTTATCTCCCTGGAGGAAAGCATTAACCGTCAGCTTCCCGTGGTATAGGAGAGGTTTCATTCAGGCATCTCTCTGTCGGAGGATTTCAAACAACAGTACTCCCGCTGCTACCGATACATTCAGTGAGGCAATGGTTCCTTTCATGGGAATGGAAACCCACGAATCGGCAATTTTTAACAGTTGGGCTGAGATGCCCGTATCTTCGCTTCCCAGAACCAATCCTGCCGGTCCTGTCATTTCAGTGGCATACATCGAATCCGTAGCTTTCTCGGTGGCAGCAAATATCCTGAGTCCGCTATCCTTTAAAAACCTCATCACCGTCAGAAGATCACGATGCCTGCACACAGGTATCCTGTGAAGTGCGCCAGCGGAAGTCTTGACAGCATCTGCATTTATGGCTGCACTTCCTGAAGCAGGTATCACAATGGCATGCACCCCGGCACATTCAGCACTACGTGCTATGGCTCCAAAATTCCGCACATCCGATACTCCATCGAGCAGCAGTATCAGAGGATCTTCACCCTTTTCAAAAATGGATGGAAGCAGTGTTGTAATATCAAGGTAGGATACTTCAGAAAGGAAAGCAATCACGCCCTGATGGTTCTTACCGGTGATCCTGTTCAGCTTCTCCACCGGAACCTGCTGTACAGGTATTTCCATCTTACTCAAAACTGCCAGTAACTTCTTAAGCAGATCCGATCCGCCCCCCCTCCGTACAAGCACCTTGTCCAGGTCCTTTCCAGCCTGAGCAGCCTCAAGGACCGCACGGATGCCGAAAATATAGTTCTCTTTTTTAGCCATCAGGAACCCATTGAATATACCTTTCCATTTCTCCAGGAACGAATGGCCTCATTCAGGTACATTTGTGAATCGGTGGTTCTTTGCCACATCATATTCTGATCCGAAAATGCATCCTGCTCACGCTGGAACTTAAATTCAACCACTTTGCTTTTGCGCTTGGCATAAAAATACCAGCTCTCCCCGCTACCGGTCATTTGAATCCTGTTTGGCGGACCAAAAAGGATGAAGACCATTCCCTGGTCAGTCTTCCAACCTTCTTTGTTTGAGGAGAAGTATAAATTTGAATAGATCACCCTGTTGTAGTAGATCCTGATCAGTTCCCTGGATTTTTCAACGCTCTTCCCCAGTTTTAACCAGAAATCATCCACTGCCAGTTTCCTGTTTGGTTTTGTTCTCAGATCCCTGTATTCTGCCAGGGTAGCCATGTAAAAGATCGGTTCCATCAGTTCCCGGGGTGTCTTCACTTCAGGAAAAGAGCCTCCAAAATTAAAGAGTGTAAGCCCCTCATCCTGTTCTTTGTCAACTTTAACATGGTACATTCCGTCCAGCCGAAGATCATAATCCACCGTGTCGACCATAGGAAATACATAACTTGTATCGGGGACATAATTCATGGTATAATCGGAGGTAGCTGTGATAGGCGGACGGGGTAATTCACTGGTCAGCCTGAAATAGTTCACATAGATAGAATCAACCCCCCGGTCCCGGTACTGAACGTTGAACTTCTCACCCGTTAGAAAAAAACGCATGAACTTGGGATAACCCGAAAAGGTGGAAACCACTTTAAAATTCTGGGCACTGTTGGGGTTCGTTTTATCCACATAGAGGTATTCGAGTCCCTTGCTCCCCCTGTTCAGATCTGTTGTTTCCACCTTGACCAAATAACGATTTCCATGCCTGATCGGAATGTTAAGCGATGCAAAAAAGGCCGGACTTCTCTCTTCACGTTCCCCTAGCTTGTAGACTATCGAGGCAGAATCGATCACGGCATTCTCCTCCCCTCCATTCTCATCCAATCCGATGAGCTCATATTTAACCAGCAACATAGCCCGGTATTCGGCATCTTCATTGGTCTCATTAAACCTCAATTCGGAGGGATATGCCCTGATATAGAGAACAGAGTAATTATTGCTCTCATGAAAAATAGAGAAATCGGGGTGCAGGGAAAGCTTGCTGGGATTGTAAAGGGACTCCATAAGCTCCTGGGATTCCTCAGTGCTAGCTTTTTTTGAAGAGGCACAACCGACAGCCATGCCGGTCACAATACAACAAATGATCAACCATTTACCCTTCCCTACCATGATCCTAAATTTAACTATTTTCTTTTTGCCGACACTTTTTCAAGCAACACGGTCTGCTTTTCCCATGATGACAGCGCTTCATCGTGCTTAATTTTAAGCTGTTCGTAAGCTTCATATACATGCATCCCGTCTATATTATCAGGATTCATTAACACCTCATCCATTTTGGAGAGCTCTTCTTCAAGCTGCTCAATTTCATGCTCCAGCGATTTCACCCTGTTGGCAATCTTCCTGATCTTCTTCTCCTGTACCTTCTTCTCCTCATACTGTTCCTTGTTGGACGTTTTTGCCGGCTCCCTATCAACTACTGAAGCAGCTGTGGATTTGGATGTGGAAGCTCTTGAAACAGTTCCCCCTTTCAATGGCTTCTCTTTCCGCTCGATCTCCTTGAGCGATGTCAACTTCCTTCGCTGCAGGAAATCATATATCCCACCCAGATGCTCCTTCACTTTCTGGTCTCTGAACTCAAATACCTTATCCACCAGTCCATCCAGGAATTCCCTGTCGTGAGAAACCACAATAAGTGTACCATCAAAAGCCAAGAGTGCCTTTTTCAGAATATCTTTTGACCGCATGTCCAGATGGTTGGTTGGCTCATCGAGAATCAGCAGGTTGAATGGCTGGAGCAACATCCTGGCCATGGCCAGCCTGGAGCGTTCTCCACCCGAGAG
>DAOWFP010000112.1 GCA_030637895.1 Bacteroidota bacterium
CCTCTGGGGTTTCCTTTTGGGCTGTGGCATGTGTCTCTTGCTCTTTGCCATCACCAGGCTTCTCTTTGGGCTGGACATCTCAAATCCCTTTGTCTATATTGGATCCGGCACTACTACCACAGGCGGTTCGGGAGTCTACTTCCTGATCTATATGATCATCATAATGACCTTTAGCCCCATTGGCGAAGAGCTGTTCTATCGTGGTGTGGTACACCAGGCCTTCCGGGAACGCCTGGGCGAAAGGAAAGCTTCGGTCATAGACAGCGCTGCATTCGCCCTGACCCACCTGGTCCACTTCGGGATTGTCTTTGCTGCCGGAGACTGGAAGCTGCTTCCGGGACCGGCGCTTCTATGGGTATGCGCAATGTTCTTCACCTGCATGGTGTTCAACCGTGTAAGACAGGAGAGCGGGAGCATATTTGGAGCCATCCTCACCCATGCCGGATTCAATTTCGGGATGGGATTTCTGATTTTTTATGCGCTTTAGCTACTTAAAATTTTCTCGTATCATGACAGCTATACAATTACCCTTTAAGCCTCTCTTACTGCTCCTTTTCGCTGTGTTGTTCTCTTCAGTTTCCGGCCAGGAATCGATGCTTTGTGTGGGGGCCCACTGGAGCGAAGATGAAGCCAATCTGAAGATGAAAGAGTTTGAATCGAACTGGGACGATCTTGAAACCTGGGAGTACCGGGCTGATATAATCAGGACGGGCATCATCATGGGAATGCATTTGGACAAGATGCCTGTTATAGAGGGCCAGTTCCACCCGGTGATTCATGGCCGTCGGGAGATGGATGGCTATGTGGTGGAAAACATTGCCATTGAAAGTTTCCCCGGATTCTGGATCACAGGAAATCTCTATACTCCTGTTTCACCAAAAGCAAAAAATCCGGCTGTGCTCTGTCCCCACGGTCATGCTGCGGACAAGCGCTTTACCGCTGATGTTCAGATCCGGAGTGCCGCACTGGCCCGTATGGGTGCCATCGTTTTTGCCTACGACATGGTGGGCTACGGCGAATCGCACCAGGTCACACACCGGATGCCCATTGCTCTGCTCTTGCAGACTTTCAATAGTAAACGCGTACTGGAGTACCTGCTTTCCAGGCCCGATGTTGATGCTTCACATATTGGAATGACCGGTGGTTCGGGGGGTGGTACACAAACTTTTATCCTGACCGCTATTGATACGCGTATCACCGTTTCGGCGCCGGTGGTGCAGGTGTCGGCCCATTTCTTTGGTGGTTGTGTATGCGAAAGCGGAATGCCCATCCATAACAGCGGGTATCACCAGACCAATAACGTTGAGATCGCTGCTCTCTGTGCTCCACGTCCCCTGTTGCTGATCTCCAACGGAGCCGATTGGACCCGTAACACTCCGCGTGTGGAATACCCCTACATTCAAAAGGTCTATGCCCTGTATCATGCAGAGAACCGTGTTGAAAATGTGCACCTTCCCCAGGAGAAACACGACTATGGGCCTTCCAAGCGGGCTGCTGCCTATAATTTTCTGGGCCATCACCTGAAGCTGAACATGGGTGCATTGCCTTACGATAATGGCTACCAGGAGGATTTTGTAGAGGTCCTGAAAACGAACCAGCTGAAAGTTTTCGATGGTAAACACCCCATTCCGGATGGTGCCTTGCAGGGAGATCAGGCAGTGATCGGTTTCCTGGGCATTCATTGATATAAAACCAAGTAACACTAAAACCAGATTTTTTTTATCTATTTAGCCGTAAAACCATTTCACTTTAGGGAATGGATATAAGGCGATTTTTTTGTATATTACATATTGTATTCGATAACCAAGAATACAACAACCGCCGGGCAGGCGGGGCTGGTCTGTGGATCGAATCGCATAAGCGGTCGGAAGCAGAAACCCGCAAGAAACCGCAAGGAAGTATTGACCGATATTTTTTATTGGAATCCATTTAATTTATGGAATGGAGGATGTCAACAGGAAGCATCAATTGAAAAGCGGGATGTGTTTGCACCCCGCTTTTGTTAATTTTGTATCATGAAAAAACAACAGAACTTTTTATTTGGATCAATATTGGTCCTGGCGATTGCTCTGGCCGGATGCAGCAGCAAGCCCAAAAGCAGTGAAGCCGAAGAGGCCACAAAACTGGAGGCCGCCAAAGGAGCTCATGAACGCGATGCTCATGGGGAAGGCGAAGGCGAAGGAGAAGAAGAGGGGATCTCGCTGGGATTGAATGATATCTATGATGTGGAGCGAAAAGGAACACACCTTGTGTTAAAATATGATTCTGAGGCCAGTGCCTTTATTGGAACTGTTGAAAATGTTTCCAATGAAACCTTGTCAAGGGTTCGTGTGGAGGTACACCTCTCCAATGGAACAGAGTTAGGACCTACCACTCAGGTGGACCTGAAACCAGGTGAGAAGCGGGAGGTCAAGCTCGCAGCCGAATCGGCTAATTTTGAAACCTGGTCCACACATGCTGAAGTAGGCGACAGTGAACACAGTCACGAGGGTGAAGGCGAACACAGTCACGAAGGTGAAGGCGAACACAGTCACCAATAGGTCCCTACAGGTATACCTTTAATAACTCTGCCTCCTGTACCAGCAGGTCCCGCTTATAACGAAGAAGCTGCTGCTGGTTTCGAAAATAGAAATCGGAGCTATAGAAATATTCGGTAAGAGAGATTTCGCCGTTTTCCATGGCAGAGCTCAGTAGCGAGAGACTATTGGCCGATCCCAAAGCCTCCTCCAGTTTATTCACACGCAAAAGCAGTGTTTCCATCCTGTTTAGATTTTGCCTGATCTCCTTCTCCTGCTCATAGGTAACCTGGTCCACTTCTGCTTCAGCTTGGGCTATTTCCGATTTGGCTTTTTTGACTGTGTTGGCATTTTCCCACAAGGGAACAGAAATACCCAGGCGGAATCCACGGAATGCAACGTCGAGTATAGATTCAGAAAAATATCCAGCCATGAGTTTTGGCAAGTGCTGACTTACAGCCAGGTTCTTCTCCTCTTCTTTCAATTGAAGACCCTGGTGATAGAGCTGTACGTAGGGCCCCTGTCGGTAAGCATCAAGCAAGGTATCGGGGATCATCTGGACGGGTTGGGGAAAGTGGGTATCCAAAATCTCCACATGAGTTCCACCCGTGATCTCCAGCAGTGCTATTCGGTTATTCTCCAGGTGAGCGAGCACCTCCTCAAATTCACCTTCCAGGGAGGCAACCATTAGTTTACTCTGACTCACTTCCAGAAGTCCGACCTCACCGGCCTCCAGTTGCTGTTCCACATGGCTACGGATGGTTTCAGCCTGTTGTAATCGTTCGGACAGCAACGTACGGAGCTGGTTGAGATGGACTTGCTCTATCCAGAGCTGCCGGGCTTCAAGCAAAACCTCCTGTCGTGTAAGGACATATTCCAGTTCGGCTCGTGAGCTATTGATTTTTTTCACTTTGGACCTGTGGATATAGGCTGTGGGAAAATCCAACTGTTGGGTGATCCCAAAATCGATCCGGTTCCCAATATCGGAGGGATTTCCAAACAGGTATGCAAACTCCACCTCCGGGTCGGGAGGGGTATTTCCTGTTCCTGCTTCAAGGATGGACACCTGGTAGGCTTCCCTGGCTACCCTAAGTTCCCTGTTTTGTTCCAGGACCAGTTTCATAAGGGTATCTGCTTCCTGTGCCTCAGTGCTGGCGATCATACCAAAAGCCAGAAACAGGACAATGATTATTCGTGTTTTCATGGTTTTCTTTTTTCAATCATATAGTATACTGCAGGGATCACAATCAGGTTGAGCAGGGTGGAAGTGACCAGTCCGCCCAGAATCACAATGGCCATGGGGCTCTGTATCTCATTCCCTGGCTTATTCCCCCCCATGGCCAGTGGAATCAGAGCCAGAGCAGAGGCCAGGGCTGTCATCAGGATGGGATTGAGCCTGTCGGCCGATCCATTAATAATGGTCTCTACAAGTCCTTGCCCCTCCTTGCGAAGCTGGATATATCTCGATACCAGCAGGATTCCATTCCTGGTGGCAATCCCGAACAGGGTAATAAATCCGATGATGGAGGGAATGCTAACGACCCTGTTGGTGATCCAAATGGCTACTACGCCTCCGATAAGAGCCAGTGGAAGGTTTAAAAGGATTACCCCTGCCAGCTTCCCGCTTTTGAATTCCTGGTAGAGGATCACAAAGATGATCAGTATGGCCAGCAGAGAGGTGATCAGCAGGGTGAGTGATGCACTCTGTGCACTTTTGAATTGTCCCCCATACTGGATCCGGTATCCTTCTGGCAGCTCGATCTGACTCTCAATGGTGGATTGGATCTCAGAGACTACACTTCCAAGGTCACGTCCTGCGGTATTGGCCGAGATCACCAACTTTCGCTGTACATTTTCCCGGTTAATGGTATTGGGTCCGCTGGTTGATACCACGTCGGCCACGTAACTCAGTGGGATGTGGTTCCCATCGTAGGTATCGATGAGGGCATCTTCAATGGCCTCCTTGCTGTTTCGATGGGATTCATTATACCTCACCACCAGAGGATAGTTTAGGTTTTCGTCGTATACCTCAGCATATTTTTCCCCGGCAATGGCGGTCTCCACAAATTGTGTCAGCTGATTCTGGGAGATTCCATAACGGGCCAGCATCTCCCTGCGTGGACGAATCTGGATCTGGGGAACCTCCACCAGCTGTTCTACGTTCAGATCCACCAGTCCGGGGATGTCTGAAATAACCTCCTGGATATGCATGGCTGTACGGTACATGCTTCCAAGGTCGGTGCCAAAAAGCTTGATGGCGATACTGGCCCGGGTACCGGAAAGCATATGGTCGATGCGATGACCCAGCGGCTGACCGATGTTTAGGTTGATTCCCTGGATGTTAGAAAGCCGCGCCCTCACATCCTCCATAAAGGCTTCATGATCTCTGTCTCCCAGGGTATAGGGGACATCAATTTCGGCCGAGTTTGTTCCTCCATGGCTGTGTTCGTTCAACTCTGCCCTTCCGGTTCTCCGGCACACATACTCTACCTCGGGAACCCCCATCAATTCTGAATCGATCTGCCCTATAAGACGATTGCTCTCATCCAGGGATACCCCTGGAAAAGTTACAGCAGTAATGGTAAGCGTCCCTTCGTTGAATTCCGGGAGGAAAGAGTTGCCGAAACTGGAGAAGAGAATCAGGGCAAAAACCAATAGGCTGGCGGCAAGAATCACCACCTGAAGCCTCCATTTAAGCAAGACATGTAGTGCCTTTTTATACCAGCTGTTGAGGTATTGTACAAGCCGATTGCTCCCTCGTTCATCTTTTTCGAGCTGTCTCTTACTGGTAAGCATGTAACTTGAGAGTACCGGGGTAAGGGTAAGTGCAACAACCAGGGAGGCTACCAGTGATACAATGAAGGTGATGCCAAGTGGTTTCAACATGCGACCTTCCATTCCTGCCAGGAAAAAGAGCGGGATAAAAGAAACGATGATGATCAGGGTTGCCTGCACAATGGAAGAGCGGATCTCAACAGATGCCTGATAGATCACCTTAAGCTTCCCATTTTGCTCCGCTTTGGGTAAGCGGTGGTTCTGTTTAAGTCGTTTTAGCACATTTTCCACGTCAATGATGGCATCATCCACCAGTGCTCCAATGGCAATGGCCATACCACCTAAGGACATGGTATTGATTGTAAGTCCCAGCAACCTGAGCGTGATCAGTGACAGCATCAGGGAGAGGGGAATCGCTACCAGGGAGATGAGTGTGGTACGTACATTCAGCAGGAACAGAAACAGAATAATGCTTACGAACAATCCGCCCTCCAGCAATACACGGAACACATTGGATACGGCCGTATTGATAAAATCGGCCTGACGGAAGATCTCAGAATTGATTTTCACATCCTCGGGCAGTGTGGCTCGCAGTTCATCCAGTGCTGACTCCACCTCACTGGTAAGCGTCAGAGTATTTACATTGGGCTGTTTCAGTATGGTTAGGATTACCGCTGGTTCCATGTCCAGCCAGGCATCTCCAACACGATCGGGATGGCCAATCTTTACTTCGGCCACATCGGCAATCTTCACAGGTTTACCATTCCTGATCCTGATCACTGCAGAGCCAATATCGGCTGGATTAGTTGAACGCCCGGTGGCACGGATGGCGTATTCCTGTCCGTGCTGGTTGATGATACCACCCGCTGCATTACTGTTGGTATTTTCAGCAGTGGAGATCAACTCCTCCAGGGTCACGTCGTGGTATTTCATCTTGTGGGGATCAACCAGGATCTGGTACTGCTTTGGTAATCCCCCAATAACAACCACCTGAGCTACGCCGGTCACCGATAGAAGCCTCTGTCGCACCTGCTTATCGGTGATGGTTCGCAGATCGAACATGGAGAGTGTATCGGAGGTTAGTGATACAAGCATCACCTCACCCATGATAGAGGTTTGCGGTGCAATAATAGGAGCTTCTATATGCTTGGGTAGCAGGGCCGCAATGGTGGGCAGTTTTTCACTGACAATCTGACGAGCCCTGTAGATATCAGTATTCCAGTCAAATTCCACCCAGACGATAGAGAAGCCATAGGAAGAACTGGAACGTACCCGTCTCACATCGGTGGCGCCGTTCAGAGAAGATTCAATGGGAAAAGTAACCAGGGCTTCCACCTCTTCGGCAGCCATTCCATGCGCATCGGTAAGCACCACAACGGTGGGTGCAGTCAGGTCGGGAAATACGTCGATTTCCATATCCCTGGCTGTAAACAAACCTCCAATCACCAGCATCAGTGACAGAAAGATGATCAGCATCCTGTTATCCAGGGAGTATTGTATGATTTTGTTCAGCATTTCTTTCTTTTTTAATGGGAATGTCCGTCTCCAACTACACCAGTAGCCATGGAGGCCGCCTTAACCAGCATCACCCCCCTGGTGACCACTCGCTCACCTGCATTCAGTCCCCCTGTGATCTCCACATACAGGCCGTCATTCTCGCCAGTAGTAACAAATCTTCTGGTGTAGCTTTCCCCGGTAAGCTGGACATACAAATAGGCTCCCCCCTGTTCTTCAGCCAAAGCAGTGGACGGAACAGCTAGTATATCGCTAAGCTCTTTTGCCTGCAGGTAGACTTCAGCAAAGGCGCCCTCAAGCAACTGACCATCGTTTTCCAGCTTAAAGATAATCGGTAGGTAGTGGTCATTTTCAGCCACTGAAACTCCTGAAGCAAGAAGCGTTCCATTCATCTCCTCCACGGTAAAGACCTGGTCGGTATAGGCAGGTCTGAAGTGGGCAGATTGAATAAGTTTCAGCTGACCATAGTACTGCTGTGGAAGGTCTGCCCTTAGCATCAGGGTACGGTTGGTAGAAAGTGTGGCCAGCAATTTACCGGGTTCTGTATACTCTCCGTCCGAAACAATCAATTCATGAATGGTACCCGATACAGGAGCACTTACCTTGACGCCACCTTCAGATATATTTACTGCCAGGCTGTAATAGCGGAGACTGTCCCCCACAAAATTGGATCTGGATTCCTGGAATTGTCTTTCGGAAATGTTTTCCTGCTTATAAAGTACCGTGTGCCGCTGGTATTCGCTGCGGCTCCTTTCCAGCCTGTTTTTTGCCTCCTCATATCGCAGTTTTACATTGTCTTCCACGAGGGTTTCGGAGGAGAGGGTAAATAGCAACTGATCCTTCTTTACCGCCGAGCCTTGTACCAGGAGAGGATCGGTAAACCGGATTATACCCTGACTGCTGGCTGTGATATTTTTCTTTTCTCCGGGCATGGCCATGATCTCCCCGCTGGTGGGGATCACTGCACGGAAGGGAGCAGGGACGATCTGCGAAACCATAAAATCTGATTTCCAGGCCTGCTCTTTAAGGAATGAAATCTCTCCAAAGGCTTCACTTTCATGGGAGTGGCCGTCTTCCTCTGTTTCCGCAGCATGTATAGCTGCATGATCCTTGTATACATGGACATGTTCCTCCACTTCCTGGCTTATGGCTCCATTCTTATAAATGAATTCCGCGTGAAAAGCCCCTTCCTTTTTGGGGGTGAAAGGAACATGGAAGATTCCAGGCCTTGAAGGTTCCCCTGAAGTAACCGAAACTCCGTCGATAAGGATACTTACGTGGCCCGTGGAACAAGCCTTGTAGGTGGCCAAATCTGTGAGGTGGACCAGGAATTCTGCCTCCTCGCCTGCCTCCAGCGGCGGATGTTCGATAAAGAATTCGAACTGATCGCTGTATAGGGTATATTGCACGCCTTCGTCGACATGCTGGGAACTCGCTGGCTCACCAGAACCATCGTGGGGATCGTTGTTACAGGCAGTGAATACCACAAGGAATAAAATAATAAAGGCTTTATACATGATTTGAGTATTTGATACAACATCAATGCAGTGTATGAAGGATACACCGTTTACTACATCAAAAATTGATGGCTTAAGTTATGAGAAAACAGGAGGTCCCCGGAGAGCCCGGGTACCTAAATCAGTATGTGATTTGCCGGGCAGATTCAGTAAAATATACAGGCTTGAGGTAAGCATCAGAAGCTCTTCCAGAGCTATTGCCTGCCCGGAAACCACCATGGAAAGCAATTGGCCGGTAGCTGGATTGTTTATGGGGACCTTATATTTTACAAACACTACATCGTTAAAGGCATGACAGTGGATGGGATGCTCCCCTGCTTTTGTGTCTGCATCGCTGTCGTGATCGAGTCCTTGATGATCCCCGTGTTCAACTGGACAAGCTGTAGCAATGGGCCTAAGAGAGACTTCGGAATGGTGATGATGCGGCACCAGGTTGTGTCCCAGAAAGGCTGAGAAACAAATTATAAGCAGACCCGCTATGTGCCTTTTGATCTTCATTCATTAATCCATTGGTCGGTAAAAATAGTGAAATCTTTATTAATTAGACAATTTCCATGACAAGGGACTTCATCTTGGCCAGTCCGTTCCTCGCAACAAGTAATGGATCTTCTTCCCAGTAAGCCCGGTTGAAAAGCTCCAGGGAAAGGATTTTTTCTCCCCCCATGTTCTTCAGATCGGTGAGGATCTGATTCATGGGGGCAACTCCATCGCCCGGGAATATACGGTCGGCGTCATCCTGCTGCTCCCTTGGTTTGGAAGAGGGATAATCGTTCATATGGAAGATTTCGATAAGATTCCCATCAAGCATTTTCAGAGCATTGAATCCTGAACCTCCCCGAAACATATGATATACATCAGGCAGGATTTTCACATCCGGATCATCTGCTGCTGCAGCGATCATAAGGACCTGCCCGAGGTGCCAGAGTACCTGCGAGGATCCCCAGAATTCCAGCTGGGGCATCACCCCGGTATTTCTTCCCAGATCAAGCAGCTGTTTGTATTTCTCTCCAACTGCAAAGAGATCCAGGGCTTCGTCGGCCGAAACCCCTGCTGGAGGGGCTGCAATCCGGAGACAGCCGACCCCTGCCAGTAAAGCCATCTCCTGTTCCATCTGGATAAATCCGGCTTCACCTTCAGTCATCCAGGGAGCAAAGCCAATGGCGCTTTCTACTTTGAGGCCGTGATCGTCAATGTAGCTTTTCAGCGAGGAGAGTGTATGTCCTTCTTTCAGGGCAGCCTCCACATCCCTTACCCAGACCTCAATGCCATGATAACCTGCTTTTGATGCAATCTCAACATACTTGAGCAAGCCAAGATTCTGGCCGCTGATAGTACTGGTATTCAAGCAGTAACGAAATATTGTAGAGGTCTTTGATATCTCACCCCGAAGGGGAGCCGGATGGGTCATTCCCAGGGCACCCATGGCCATGGCCGAGAGCGCATTTCTTCTTGATATTCTCATTTTAATTCATTCAATTTGTATAAATCCTAAAACCTTTACAGGATTATGCCTTTAAGATACAACCAATTGAATAGTATCCCTATCATGTTTCTTGTTTTTCTCCTTTACGGATTTCAATGTAAGGGGCAGCCGTCCCAGAACGAGGAGAATCGCAAACATCATCGATTATGCAACACCCAGTGAATAAATGCAATCAGATATGACAAACAAAACAAATAGTACTGATAACCAGAGTAATAACTATGTGAATATTACCATTGATCTGATCTTAAAGGTGGGAGCCCTCTTCCTGGTGGTATTTCTCTGCTTTAAAATCCTGAAGCCATTTTTGGGGATGTTGCTTTGGGGACTGATTATTGCTATTATTTTATTCCCGGTCTACTTTCGTTTGAGAGGGTGGTTGGGGAAAAGAAACAAGCTCAGTTCTATAATACTCACTATTGTAGCCCTCTCCATACTGACACTTCCCAGTATCTGGCTGGTGAATCAGCTGGTGGAGGGTGTAAAACTCCTTGCTGAAAATTTACAAGCGGGCGATTTGCATATCATGGCACCCAGCGAATCGGTTGCTGACTGGCCGGTGATTGGAAATTGGTTATATGATCACTGGCTGGAGCTTTCGGAGAACCGGGAAGAATCATTGAAGGGCTTTATGCCGCAAATTTTAGCCTGGGGTGAAAAGACTCTGGGGACATTGGCGAATACGGGACTTGGGATTCTTCAGTTTGCGGCC
>DAOWFP010000009.1 GCA_030637895.1 Bacteroidota bacterium
GAGATGGTAAAGGTCTCTTCGAGTCCCATATGCATCCAGCTTTCGCCCCCATCTGTAGTCTTCCAGATACCACAACCGGGATTTGAAGAACGGAATATGTTGGCCTCTCCTGTACCAACCCAGACGATTTCCGGATTGGAGGGGGCAATGGCCAGGTCACCAATGGTAGAGGTGCCCTGATGCTCAAATACCGGTTCGAAGGTAACTCCTTCGTTGATGCTCTTCCACACTCCGCTTGAGGCAGTAGCCACCCATATGGTGTAGTTTTGCCCCTTGGGCCCAACCGCCTCCACATCGGTACAACGTCCACTGATGTTGGTGGGCCCGATGAATTGCCAGTGCAAGTCTTTGAAGGTGGAACTATCGCGCATCTCTTCATGGCTTTGATACATATGCAGCTTCTCTTTGCCACTTAATATGGGCGATTTATGCTGTGCTTTGAGTTCAAATCCGGAAAAAATCATGGTGCCTATGAGCAGGCAGGGAAGGAGATTTTTCATTTTCATGGTTTCAGGGATCGGTTTACAATCTTAAAAATAGCTAAGTTTTTCTTATTTTGCCCCAAATCCGTCAGTATGCAGATTCTTATTGTTGAAGATGAGGCTTCTTTAATGGAGTCCATGGTCTCCTACCTAGAGCTTGAGGGATTCAGATGCGAGAAGGCAGGCGATTACCATACTGCTGTTTGTGTGCTGGATAAACATGATTATATGTGCATGCTGATCGATTTGAATCTGCCCGGTGGAGATGGCCTGGAGCTGGTAAAACTTGCCAGGGAGAATCAGACGGAATCGGGGATCATCATCATATCTGCAAGAGATACTATTGAACAAAGAGTGGAAGGTCTTGAAGCCGGAGCAGATGATTACCTTGTAAAACCTTTCCACCTTTCTGAGCTGGTGGCCAGGGTTCATTCTGTGGCCCGCCGGACCCGTATGAAGGGAGGTGAGGTACTTAGCTTCGGGGTAATCTCTGTCCTGCCGGAGGAACACACCTGTTTTGTTAATCAGAATCAAGTTGAGCTGACCCGTAAAGAACTGGATATGCTTATGTTCCTGATGGCCAATCGTAACCGAGTGGTAACCAAGGAGAGTATTGCCGACTATCTCTGGGGGGAGTATGGAGGAGGTTACGGATCGTACGATTTCGTTTACACTCACTTGAAAAACCTGAGGCGAAAACTTCAGGATGCCGGTTGCCCGGATTATGTACAGAACATTTATGGCATAGGATATAAATTCTCCCTGGATAAAAGCCCATGAAACTGCTCACCAAGTCGTCACTTTTAATCGCCACACTCTCCCTGTTCCTCTTCTTTATCATGGGAATTATCTTCTTCCAGGTGCTTAAAAACATGAGTATGTCGGACCTGAACAGGGAACTGGGCGATTTGAAGGAGCTTGTGGAGGATCACATTGAGAACTATAAGGCAAATCAGATAATTGCTTTGCCGGGGATTGATTCTTTATCAATTGAGCACATGGAGCTGGATGAGAATCCCGGGGAAGTGTTTGGAGATACCCTGATGTACGATGCGAAGGAAGATCAGTACAAGACCTACCGTTTTATTCAATTTTATTCTGTGAAAGGGGATGCTGGATTCCAGGTAAAAATTTACAAATCCACAACTCCAACAGATCAACTGGTGGAACGTGTTACGCTGATGATGACCCTTATGGTGATCTTGTTTCTGGCAGGGATATTTATTCTAAACAGGTTCATTTTTGCCTCTTTGTGGAAAGATTTTTTTGAAGCCATTGAAAAGTTGAAACAATTCGAAACCAGTAAGGAACCGGTGATTCTTGGAGAACAGGATATCGAAGAATTCGAAGAACTTAAGCAGGTGCTTGAAGTAATGACCCGGCGCCTGGCCAAGGACTACAAAGAACTGAAGGAGTATACCGATCATACCACTCATGAACTTCAAACCCCCCTTGCTGTTATCAAATCCAAAACAGAACTATTGATTCAGTCGGAAAACATGGGTGCAAGTGAGATGAAATGTCTCCAGGCAATCAATACCAGTGTGAATCAGTTGTCCAGACTCAACTCTACTCTTACCCTGATTACACGTATCGAAAACAGGCAGTTCACAGAAAAGGAGGAGATTAAACTGACCGAATTGTTGGACAGGCACCTGGAACTATTGGAGGAACACATTGATTTGCGTGGGATTAAAGTTGAAAAGTCGTACCAGGATGAAGGTATGGTGCTGTTCATGGACCAGGGGCTGGCTGATCTCATGATTGGCAACCTCCTGAAGAATGCCATTGCACATAACATTGAGGGTGGAAACATTATTCTGGAAACCCGACCAGGAAGCCTGCTTATTCGAAATGACGGACCTCCCCTGGGGTTTGACCAGGAGGAACTGTTTACACGCTTTGTAAGGGACACCAAGCAAACTGGTAATTTTGGCCTGGGACTATCACTGGTAAAAAAAGTGTGTGAACATTATAATTTTTTAATCAAATATTCGTTTGATAATCAGCAGCATAGCTTTAATCTGACCCTGAAGGATTAAAATCTTCAGAATATCTTCAGAATCAGGTTTTATGTTTGTTTTGGAGTTATCGAACAAAAGATAACAACATAGCTAAATTGGATTAAAAAGACCATCTGGGGGAAAAGCGGGTGGTTTTTTTATATTTACAAGCGTCATGATATACTCATTTGCTTTTAAGATCCATATCGTCATCAGTACCATAACACTGCTGGCCGGAATAGCAACCATCGCACTGTCTGTTCAGGGCTTAATCAGGAAGAGAGACTATGGCCGCGGTGATTTTGGAGTCTCCATGGTCTTTAACGTGGCACTCTATTTCCAGCTTATTTTGGGATTCTTAATCTATTACCTGCTTCGAACAGCCCAGGAAGGGCCTATGTGGGAGGTGCCCGATACCCAGAATGATGCTTCTTTAAGGTTCTGGGCCATAGAACACATTGCTCTGATGATCTTTGCTCTATTCCTGACCCAGTTGGGCCGGGCCTTTATTAAAAAATCCAAAGGGTCCTTCAGGAAGTTCAGAGCATCTCTATTCTATTTTGGAGCTTCGCTCTTACTGATACTGTTCTCCATGACGATGGCACTTACACGTTAGCCTTCACATGGCTGATCATCCAATCAACTATTCTTTCAAAATCGTAATCGGGCAGGCCGTTTTCCCACTGTTCCAGTGAATAAATTCCTTTGAAGCCACCCTCTTCCATAATTCTTACGCACTTGTCAAAGTCAAATCCGATATGTTCGTAGTTCTCATCAAAGCCATGGGTTTTGGCTGAAACCAACCTGGTATAGGGGGCTATCATTTCCAGTGCTTTATACTTGTCGGTGGACTCAGGATAATTTCCAAAGTCGGCCAGCAAACCGAAATTCTTATCATCGACCTCCTGGGCCACCTTTACGTGGTTCTCAGGAAAGGACATCAAGTCAAAATGGTTCTCGGACAGGAAGATTATTCCTTTACTCGCGGCATATTTCACCAGCTCTCTGGTAGATTTTATACCCTCATCCAGGGAATGTTGCATGAAGCTGCCCCGAATCATTTTAGATCCAAGAAACGCTCCCACATCGATCCACTCTTTGATCTCCTCCACGGCAAGACCACTCTTACCAGTTTCCGGATCAGACATATCCTTGCCCGGGGTATCGACCTGGATATTGATCAGAGTAGAATGGCTTTTATCCAGTGCCTTTTTCAAATCCTTCAGGTAGGAAGGATCCCTTGATTCAAAATGTTCCGACCAGAACTCGGGCTGATAGATTCCAAACCTGTCCTGAAAATATTCAGGGACCATTTCAAGAGTAAGCAGATCCCCACTTGCATCGGGATTGGTGCTGAGGAAACGGTTGCGGAAGACCACGGTGGTCAGTCCGATACGTGACATGGGATCTTTACCGCTGCAGGCAGTAAAAAAGGAAGGAGCTACAAGTAAGGCACCTGCAGCTACTCCTGAATTTTGAATGAATTTACGTCTTTTCATTGTTTGATATTATCGGAGTGAAGCTTTGCTCAGAATATGTTCGGGTATCTCCACATCAAATATAATCTCATCCACGATAAATTCCGTCCCTGCTCCCTTTTTTAGCATGTCTTTAAAACTGATTTTTCCGGGATACCAGCGTGATCCATGTTTAGTCATGTTGGATAACTCTGTTTTCTTCAAAAGCTTACCGCTTTTCGCATAAAGCTCTTCTTTAAGGGGAATGTAACGCGACTTATCCACCCAGAGTTTACGCATCTGGTAGGCCACATCTTCCGTAGTTGCGGTCATCTCCACGATCCAGCAATCTGTTTCACCAATGATTTCAGATTCTACCACCACCGCATTATATACATCACTCAACTTCTTGTCGTCCATCATGTCCTCGTAGGAGAGATCAGATCCCATTACTGACTGGCGCAACATATGTCCGGATATCTGGATGGTACGGTCGGTGGAGGGGGAGAAGATCCAGAGCTTGTCCTCCAGCTTTAACATCTTGGTTCCCTTTTCACGGGCAGGAGCCAGGTATTCAGTGAATGCGGAAACTCCTTCCGACCAGCTTTCAGACTCTACTGTCCTGGAACTGCGCGGACCATGTATGACCATCTTGGATTTCACGTACCTGGTATCGGAAGACATGTTGGCATCTATCTTATCCAGGATTTCCGTGCCTGAAGGTTGTGCCCATAATGCGCTTGAAAATAGGAGCATAAAGGCTGTTATCTGTATTATATATCTATATTGTGTCATGCCTGTAATTCTTTAAATAGTTGTGCGGTTTTACGCTTAAAAATGCCGATTCCCGCCAGGGCTGTTCCAAGTGCGGTGGCGAATATGCCTGGAATAAATCCAATATAATAGGCGTCCGGGGTAATCCTGGCTTTCATTACGCCCTGCATCATCATGTTGGACCCCTGCATCATTCCACCAATATCGATTCCTTTGGTTAGAAGAGATGCAAAAAAGAGGCCAAACGCGGTACCTACTATGGAACCGGCAAAGCCGATAAAGATTGATTCGATAATCAGGCTGCGATAGATATGCCGTTTTTCTTCCCCAATGGCTATTCGCAGCCCCATTTCTCCATAACGGCGAAGTCCACCCAGCAATCCGGAATTCCAGAGTACGATAGCCATGGCGACCATGAAGATGCCAATGATTATACTTTTAAAGTAATCCACCATATCCAGGTACATGGTCATGGTTCCCTGTTCCCTGAGGGTTAGCATCACCGGAGAGAATTCATCTTCGTTGCTGTACTTTTCATTAAATGAGCCCGCCACAGCATCGGCCTGAAGCTCATCGTATTCCCATTCCGGAAGGTAACCCAGGATCTCTCCAGTAGCATCCTGCATATCCAGAGCCATACGGACACTGTTAATATCGGCTACCATCCCCCCCCGGTCCAGAGCAGTGGCCCCGAATTTAACGGTGCCACAGACAATGAAGTTGGTGATGGACATGGCTCCGTACATGGTGGTAGTGATTAGTGTCACCGGATCGCCCGGTTCAATTTCCAGTTTGGTGGCGAATTCATCGCTCAGAAGAATTTCTTCCGGGGTCTGGACCATACGGCCTCTAACAAGAGATTTTTCCAGATTCAGTCTTTCTGCTTCCTTGCTGCCAGGAGAGAGGAGGTCTACGGCCATTCCTCCTCCGGGACCCTGGGCCCTGGTTTCACCATTCTCATCCGGTGCGTCCACCAATCCTCCGAAGTTGATCCTTTCGACCCATTCCATACCCGGGTAATCGGCCGACAGATTCTGAAGGATCTGCTCGGTGCCCAGCAGGGCCAGGTCATTGGGTTGCTGATCAATATTATCATTGTAGGCCTTGCTCATGACCTTGACGTGACCGGTGGCAAATTTTGCATTAAAAACAATCATATCGCCCAGCACGCCGGTTACCCAGCACTGCATCAGGACCACCAGTGTAACCCCGATGGCCACCACCAGGATGGGCATCAGACTCCTGGAGCGGTCCCTGAACAATCCTTTTATATAAAATCGTAACATGGTTTTTATTTTTATGGTTATATAATCTTGCCCCGTATGGCATCGTTGGGATTCATTTTACTGATTTTCCTCGAGGGCATATAAGAGACAATGGTAGTGGCGATCATCACAAGAACGATGGTTCCAATGATCAGGGCCAGGCTGTAATAAGGATACATGTGTTCAGCTGCAGCCATTCCAAAGTCATCGGTGCCTTCCGGCATTTTTATTCCGGTTTTCGTGGTCCAAAGGAGCAAGGGGAAACCATACAAAGCACCTAGCATCACGGCCAGGATAGCGTGCATTCCTCCTTCTACAGTGAAGATTCCTACCACCTGCTTTCGAGTCATCCCCATGGCAATATATGTGCCGATTTCCCGCTGGCGGCGGAAGATGGAAAGCACCTGGGTATCAAATATGGCCAGCAGGGCCAGGGCCAGGATGATGAGATAGAACACGGAACCTCCCACCGTCTTGGTCTTGATCATTTCCTCCAATGCTTTGAAGAGGAAATCGTGGCCCTTGAAATCCCATCCGGAAATCGTGACCCCTTCCCCGGGACTCTTATCGACCACTACCAGGGAAGCTTCCCCCGGCATACCGGTAAGCTTCTGCAAGGTGGTCAGAGGAATCCAGACCTGACCCTGGTCCACAGCGGGTACGGCTGTCTTAAAGATCCCAGCGATTTTAACATCTGAGGCATCAAAGGTACCGTGTACATCCCGCCACCTGACCAGGAGGTAATCCCCAATTTCCAGTCCGGCCGATTTGGCCAGGCGGGTTCCAACAATAGCTGTGATCTCCTCTGAATCCGGATCCAGTATGTTGGTGGGTATAGAAAGAATTTTCTGACGGGTATCGATTCCCTTCAGCATGGCGCCCATCATTCTTCCCTCAGGGTAGATGGTGGCCTGGGTAATCAGGATTGGAACGGCCTTGCCTTCTGAAGCACTTGCTTCAAGAGCAGCAGGAACCGGTGCATGGGCATCGGTCAGTGTCATGGCATCATAGGGGTCATACTCTGACTGCCAGTACTGTCCCTCTGCCACTTCCCAGGCGATGGTTTCGATCCGGGCCTGCCGGTCCCATCCCTGGTAGATTCCATTCATATAGATGATCAGCACATAGGCCAGGGAGAGGACAAAGACTATCAGCAGTGTCCGTAATCCTGCGCCTATGAGATTTTTATATGCTAGTTTAAATGCGATCATGGCTCAAAGATTATTTCTTGATATTTTCATCTGAAACCACCTTGCCATCCTCCAGCCGGATGATCCTTCTCAGGTACCCGATAACCTTCTCGTCGTGTGTGGCAAATACAAAGGTGGTTTGCAGCTCCTTGTTCAACTTCTCCATGGTCTGGAGAATATGGTGAGAATTTTCAGCATCCAGGTTGGCTGTTGGCTCGTCGGCAAGTACCAGGTCTGGCTTTTTCACCATGGCCCTGGCTATGGCTACCCGCTGACTCTCTCCACCGGATAGCTGGGGTGGTTTTGACTTAATCTTGTCGGTGAGGCCCACCCACTCCAGGGCTTCCAGTACTGCCTTTTTACGCTCGGCAGCCGGAGTTTTCAGCAAGAGTAGCGGGAACTCCACGTTCTCGAAAACTGTATATACCGGCATCAGGTTATAGGTCTGAAAAATAAATCCGATGTGTTTCTTCCTTAACATGGCCGCCACTCTGGGACTCATCTGGTCCGAGGCGGTACCCAGAACAATGGTTTGTCCCTTTGTGGGAGAGTCCAGGGAACCAAGGATATTCAGCAGGGTGGTTTTCCCCGATCCACTGGGACCCACAATACCCGAAAACTCCCCTTTTTCGAAGTTTAGGCTAATTCCGTTCAGGGCGGTGAATTCGCCCCCACCAATTGGAAAACTCTTGATCAGGCTTTCAATGGTGATGATACTTCCGTTTTTCATTACTTCCTGTTTTATGTTGTAGTACTTAATGATTAAATACAGCCATTAACTGGAACCCCCAGCCTCCGTACAGGCTCGTGCGGGGATCCACATTATAGAGGGAATAGGTTTCCGGATTCCAGAATCCCATGACATAAAAGCTCCACTTGTCATAGGCCATGGTCCAATTGATGAAGCGGTATAAGTTATCGTTGGTAAAGTCATAGAAAACCATGGCACTCAAGTTGTTTATAATATTTACCGGATAGGAAGCGGAAAGTGATCCAAAGGTGACTCCTTCGTCTTTGGCGAAGGGGCTTTCCCCCTGCAGGTATCCAAAGCCTTCGGCCATCAGGTTTAAGCCATTCCCAAGACCAAATGTATAATCCACACCGGCATTCATCATGCTCTTATAATCAAGGCTTGTGTAGCTGAAATCCTGCTTGCTCAGAGTCACTTCAGCCCAGAAGCCCACGGCCAGGTCCATTTTAAAATCCAGTCCGATCCTGTTTTCCGGTGAAGTTTCCCCCAGGGTGATGGAATCTGGTAGGACCGGCCCTGGATCAGCAATTCGGTGATGGTAGCTGGCTGCAATCTCACCTGTGAATAGGGGTAACTGGACTCGTCCGCCGTATTCGATGCTGTTTTTAAGCGAGGGAATTACCTCCCATCCTTTGACTTTATCATCACCATAAATCCCCCAGAGCCAGATATTGGCGTTATTAAGAAAATAGTAGCGGGCCAATAATCCATAAACACCATCTGTAAGCTGAAGCGGGTCGCGAGGGTCGATTCGGTCGAACCACATCAGGGGACGGAATATTTGGGCCGATCCGAAATTGATCTTCTGCAATCCGGCCCTCAGCTCAAACTGATCGCCCGAAAATTTCACCCACATACGGTAAGGGGAGATATCTCCGTCTAGTTCAATGGAATCCTGGCTGTAGATACCGCTGCCCCATAGATTTGCTGAAAACTCTCCTTCAATGCTGTATTTCCCGGCAGGAAGGGTAAAGTTCAGCTCGGGGATGTAACGGAGTCCGGTCTGGGCCTGGAAGGGCTCGGCAGGATTCACGGTGGTCCATCCGATGGCCTGACCTTTGAATCCCAGTGACTGTGCACTTACAGTTCCGGCATACAACTGGAGGGCCACGATTGTGACCAGCAAAAGACCATATTTTATTCCAGCAGTTTTCATGTGTGTACTTCCCGGTTCAGGATTCCGTAAAAGAGAAAATTGGTGATCTCCATTACCAGGTCCTGAGGTTCCTCATACATGTTAATTAAAGCATCATTCTGGGCCATTTCCACCAGGTGGTTCATCATATACATGATAAATTCAATCTTCAAATCTTTTCTGATATCGCCATTTTCCTGGGCTTTCCTGAAGTCGTCGGTGAACATTTGCATGCTCTCCCCGGATAACTGTTGAAGATAGCTGATCAGCTCCGGATCGTCACTCTGTACGTAGTCCTTGAAAAATTCACTACTCATATGCTCAATCTGATCCTTTTTAAGATGGATCAAAGCCACGACTTTTTCTGGGTAGGGGATGTCACTGGCCATGATAAGTTTGTACTTATCCATTGAAACGCGAAGAATGTCATTCATGAGAATCTTCACCAGTTCAATCTTATTGGGGAAGAATTTATAATAGGTCATTTTACTTACACCGGCTTCCTTGCAGACCTCCTCTATGGTCACACGCTTAAATCCGTATTTCCAGAATAGGTCTTTACC
This sequence comes from Bacteroidota bacterium, assembly GCA_030637895.1. Classification (GTDB taxonomy): domain Bacteria; phylum Bacteroidota; class Bacteroidia; order Bacteroidales. Next base: position 9,621 of record DAOWFP010000009.1, read on the forward strand.
GGTCTTGAGAATCTGTTCCCTTTTAGGATTATACTCTGCACCCATAACTTTACGAAATAAGTAACATGAAACATATTTCGTACAAATATACGATATAAAATATACGATTGTCAAGAAAAATCGTAAAAATCGTACACTTTGGCATAAAAAATCCCCATCCGGTTGAAATCAGACGGGGATCTAAAGGGCTTTAATCAGTGCTATTCCCCGCTTTTCCCGTAGTTGGGCAGCACCCGGGCGCTGGGATCATTCACATTGCAGTTCTCCCACTCTTTGTTGGGCATCCAGAAATCGGCTACTGCTTTTGAGCGTCCGGGGAAATGAGATTCAAAGATGTCCCTGTACATAAGAGATTCCTTGGAGATGGGAGTGGCGTGGGTGTATTTGAGCTCAGCATCCATCAGGTCGTCGTCACTGTACATTTCGTCGGCATAGGCCTTCAGGTTATCCACTACGCTATGTCCCACTGCATCGGAGAAAGCTGCCTTCTCTCTGTAGAGAATATCCTGGGGCAGGTAGTCTCCCTCGAAGGCTTTACGAAGAATGTATTTCCCAACTCCCGTGAAATTCATTTTTTTCTCGGGTGGGATGCTCATCACATACTTCACAAAATCAAGGTCCCCAAATGGCACTCTGGCCTCTAGTCCATTGGATGATATGCTGCGGTCGGCCCGCAGTACATCATACATATAGATCTCCCTCAGTCTTTTTTCCGCTTCCTCCTGGAAGGCAGAGGGCGAAGGTGCAAAGTCGGTGTATTTATAACCGAAAATCTCGTCAGCAATCTCCCCGGTCATTAACACTTTGATATCGGTGTTTTCGGTGATATACTTGCTTACCAGGAACATCCCCATGGAGGCCCTGATGGTGGTAATATCATATGTCTCAATATTATAGATCAGGGTACTCAGGGTATCGAAGATATCCTGTTTGGTAAAAAGCACCTCTGTATGATCTGCTCCCAGGTAATCGGCAACGATGCGTGCGTATTTTGTATCAATGGGATCCTTATCAATTCCCACTGCGAAGGTCCGGATGGGTTTGCCCATCATTCTGGCAGCTATGGCACACACCAGGCTGGAATCGAGTCCGCCACTGCATAGAAAGCCAACCGGGACATCAGCATGCAGTCTTTTCTCCACCCCTTTGGTCAGGAGCTCATTGATCTTTGCAAATACCTCCTCAGTCGTGTCACTGGTATACTCCTCAACCTTGGCGATATCTCCATAGCTTATAAAATTCTCACCATCGTAAATGTGTCCGGGAGGAAATGGCCTTACCACAGCACATAGTTCACTAAGCGCCTTCATCTCACTGGCAAACATGATTTTACCATCGGAGGCATATCCGTAAAACATGGGACGAATGCCTACCGGGTCGCGGGCTGCATAGTATTTATCCACATCGGCATCATAGAGCACACAAACAAACTCAGCATCCAGGCGGCGAGCCGTCTCCTCCATCCCCAGCTCCATAAACATGGGGATAATCACTTCACAATCGCTTTCCGATTGAAAATCATATTTATCCCGGTACTCTTCCATCAGACTTTTGTAATTATATACCTCCCCGTTTGCAACCAGGTGAAGACCCTTGTGAATTAAGGGTTGATTTCCCTCATCGGAAGTGTCGATAATTTTCAACCTGTGGAATCCCATCCACCCTTTGTCACCCAGGTCACAGGCCACAGAATTATCGGGTCCGCGGTATCTTATCTTTTGAAACTCGCTGACTACACTAAGCCGCAACATCTTGTCTCCTCCGGTATACACTGAAAATCCACACATAATATAGAGTATTTGTTACAAATTAATACAAAACAGGCTTCAAATATATGAATATATAATTTATAAAAGCAAATATGTAATAAAATATACAAATACGGTACCAATAAGTTACGATTCGTAACTTATCATGCTGAATGTAGTGACTTCAGTGACGATCTGAAAGGAGATTTTTTGCTTATAGATTAAACTCCAGCTTTTGATCTTTGGCTTTTTCTGAGGAGTAATCAACCGTGACACTGCCTTTCCCTGAAATCAGGAATTGGTATTCAAGCTTTCCGAAACCTGGTATTTGGATAAACTGAATTTGAGGCTTGTATTCTTTGTAAACAGCAGTATTCATATGTGCATCTTTCAGCTCACCACCTGCTACGATATCAATGGAAGATCCTGTTACCTTCAGTATATCTTTACGATGCGACTTGTTTCTCAAGGCCTGGTAGGTCAGGGTTGGAATGGCATTATCATTTATCAGACGAATCCTCACCTGGTACAGGTCTTTTCCAATTCTCTCTTTCCCCATTAACTCTACCTTAATTTCCGGAGTTTGACCTGCTGAAAAGATGACGGCACTGGCATTTCTGTGAGCCAGATCCTGGAGCATAAATGTATGCGGCAACCTGGAACTCATTTTTGTCCATCCACCGATCTCAATTTCGCCGTAAAGAGGATGATTAAAAGCTTTCCATGGTTTGTAAAGCTCCCCCTGGACCACATGATCGTTGAATTGCAGTCGTTGATGACTGGCGTCCTCCCTGCCCTGGGCCTGGGTACGTTCGCCCGGTTTTTTCAGGTCCTCGTTAAGAGAATAGGTTTCAGTTGAAGATTGAAACAATTCCCCTACAAAACCATAGGATCCAATGATATTGCTTGTGAAGCCCGTAAAATCACCATAGGTAGCGTAGAGGTCTTTCCAGAGCACTAAATACTCGTATCCCGGAGTGATCATCTCACTGTTATCTCCCAGGTAGTCGTATACCCTCAGGTCACCGGAAGGAAACTCTTTCTCATCTTTGGTTGAAGGCCCTCTCAGGAACATTCCTCCTGCGTTATGAAATGCCCAGACCACGATAACATTGGGCCTGTCGAGCAGATAGTTTGCTATGGCTTTCAATCCTGTACCCGATAGTGGATAATAACCAGCTCCCCTCTGAACATAATTTGGTGCCCAGTTGTAACCCCAATTCCGGTTTGGATCCAGGTAACCCTCGGTATCTTCATTGATACTCCCATCGCCATCGTTATCAATTCCTTCTCTTCCAAGGAGGATCCATTCACCCTTCTCTCCGGGCTCTACCCGGACCATTAATCTTGGATCGTAGGGATCGGTGCGATGGGTGCCATTGGGATCCCGTTTTCTCATATTACATATATTCCCATCACCATCGAGATCATCGTAAGGATCTTCATCAAACAGGCCGTCTTTGTCATCATCTTTGGGTCTGCGTATACTTCGGTTTGAATTGGATGTATTGGCATCCTCAAAGAAATGGTACCTCCCGTCCACATTAACAACCGGGATTATATAAAAACTGTTTTTATCCACCAGCGATGTGATTTGCTCATTCTCCCCGTAGCGGGTAAGCAGTCTGTTGGCCAGATAAAGACATACTTCTCCGGCTTGAACCTCATTGCCGTGTATATTTCCATCCACATAGACTCCGGGTTTCGACCTTTGGTCACCCGTATTGGGGTTTGTAATGGTCAGTGCATAAATGGCCCTATGCTCTTCGCTGTATCCAACCAGATCAAGGGAGGTAAGTTCAGGGTATTTCTGGTGAAGCACCTGC
>DAOWFP010000115.1 GCA_030637895.1 Bacteroidota bacterium
CGGATCTGACTGAACCCTGTCTGTATAATAGTTGTAGAGCAGGGAGATAATAGTCCTGGCCCCTTCCACCAGAATGGTTGGATCGGTGCGTTTCTCGAAATGATTGGCCATATAGCCCATACGCGCATGGTGGCCCTTCAGGAGCCAGGCTTTCAGGCGCCGGGCATCTTCAGGTAAGGCTTCTGCCCTTGAAAAACCACAATCTGCAAATCCAAGTTCCCGGGCCTTCTTTTTGATGGCCTCCGACAACTTAGTTATGGATGTATCCACGGGCACGTTTGACTTGGCTTTTAGCTGGTACTAAAGCAGACCCAGTTCCAGTTTGGCCTCTTCAGTGAGCATCGATTTGTCCCACTGGGGTTCGAACACCAGGTTGATGGAAGTAGTTTCCACTTCCTCCAGGGCATTGACCGCATTCTCCACGTCCGTCAGGAGAATATCCACCATGGGACAGTTGGGCGCTGTAAGAGTCATTTCGATCTTGGCCTCTTTCTGATCGGTATAGTCGATCTCATAAATTAGCCCGAGATCATATACATTCACAGGGATCTCCGGATCGTACACCGTTTTCAGTGCCTCAACAATCTTTCCTTCTATCTCTAAAAAATCCAGTGATTCGCTCATGCTTCCTTGTTTTGGTTTTCTTTGGCCTGGTAAGCCATGGCGTAAAGACGCATCTTTTTCACCATGGCCAGTAGTCCGTTGGAGCGTGTGGGGGAGAGGTTCTGCCGCAGCCCGATCCCGTCAATAAAGAAAAGTTCGTTTTCAAGGATCTCGGCTGGTGTGCGATCGTGCATCAGTTTGACCAGCAGGGCCACAATACCTTTGACAATAATGGCATCACTGTCGGCATTAAACTGCAGCCTGCCATCCACAAGATCGGCATGGAGCCATACCTTGGACTGGCAGCCATTGATCAGGTATTCGCTGGTGCGGAATTCAGGATCGATGGCAGGAAGGTCGTTTCCCAGTTCAATCAGGTAGTTGTAGCGGTCGAGCCAGTCCTCAAACACTGAAAACTCGTCTACAATATCCTGTTGTGTTACGTTATATTCAGTCATATTTTTTCCTTCTTAAGAAAGCATCTCAATGGTCTTCTGAATTCCTTGGACCAGTGCATCCACTTCCTCCATGGTATTATAGAACACCAAAGAGGCCCTGATGGTTCCATCTATTCCAAAATGATCCATAACCGGCTGGGTGCAGTGGGTACCTGTTCGGACGGCAATGCCCATCTTATCAAGGATCATAGCCGCGTCATAGGTATGAATATTATCCAGAAGGAAGGAGAAGACCGAAATGCGTTCAGCTGCATTCCCATAAATCTTCAGCCCCCCAATCCTTTCCAGTTTTTCCAGGGTATAGTCACTCAATTCCCGTTCGTATCGTCCGATTGCTTCAAATCCTATGGATTGAAGATATTCAAGTGCAGCTGCCAGTCCAATGGCTCCAGTGTAATTACTGGTCCCGGCTTCAAACTTAAATGGCAGGGTGTTGTAGGAGGTTTCGTCAAAGGTCACCTGGTCCACCATATCGCCACCTCCCTGGTAAGGAGGAAGCTCTTCCAGCATTGCTTCCTTTCCATAAAGTACTCCAGAACCGGTGGGCCCGAAGATCTTGTGGGAAGAGAAGACATAAAAGTCACAATCCAGTTCCCTCACATCCACCTCACCGTGCTGCACCATTTGAGCCCCGTCGAGCAATACCGGGATATCCCTGGCATGCGCCCTCTTGATCACCTCTTTTACAGGATTAATGGTGCCCAATGAGTTGGAGGCATGTGTGAGTGCTACGATTCGGGTTCGTTCACTAAGCAGCTCATCCAGTTTCTCCAGCTCCAATTCTCCTTTATCATTGAATGGTATAACCTTCAACTGTGCCCCTTTACGCCTACATAGCATTTGCCAGGGAACAATGTTGGAGTGGTGTTCCATTTCGGAGATCAGGATCTCATCTCCGGAGTTAACATACTTTTCACCAAAAGAGAAGGCTACCGTGTTGATCGACCCTGTGGCTCCACTGGTGAAGATAATCTCCTGGGTGGAAGCGGCGTTCAAAAAGGCCCGGACCGTCTCCCTGGCCGCTTCATAACGACCAGTCATCTGCTCACTCAGGTAGTGGATGCCACGGTGAATGGAGCTGTTATGGACCTCCTGCAACTCCCTGATGGTGTCGATCACCACCCGGGGTTTCTGAGTGGTGGCCCCGTTATCGAGATAGATCAAAGGTTTATTATACACCTGCTGTTGCAGTATGGGGAAATCACTCCTGATCTGATTTATATTAAAGCCCATGATCATCTGTATTAATCCTCACAGTGCATGGCACAGTTGTTACACCTGGAGAGCTCTCCGCGAAGCCGTTTGCCGACCAGATCGGTGATCCGGTCCTGCAGCGAGGGCTGCTTAATTTTGGAGATCACATCCCATGTGAATGCATCCATCAGCATCAGACGGCTTTCTTCTTTGGGGATTCCCCGGGATTGCAGATAGAATAATGCGTCTTCATCAATTTGACCCACTGTGGCACCGTGACTGCATTTCACGTCGTCGGCATAGATCTCCAGTCGTGGTTTGGTAGTCATCCTGGCCGTATCTGACAGCAGGATATTGTTATTGGTCTGAAATGCTTCGGTCTTCTGTGCATCGGGATGGACATGGATCTTCCCATTGAAAGCGCCGGTTGAGGTATCGTCCAGAACTCCTTTGTAGTATTGGTTACTGGTTGAGTGCTGTTTGCTGTGCTCAATTACTGTATAACTGTCCACGTGCTGCATCTTATCGGTAAGAAAGAGTCCCAAGGCACTGGTTTCGGCTCCTTCTCCTTCCATATTGATCCGAAGGTTGTTCCTGACGATCCCCCCGTGCAGGGTAATGGTGCCGTGCTGACAGCGGGAGTTTCGATCCTGGCTGATCCATGTGTTGGTCACCTGGCAGGAGTTGTTGTGCTCGTTCTGCAGCCTGAGCAGGTCCATATCAGCGTTCTCACCGGTATACACCTCGGTTACAGAGTTGGTCAGGAACATATGTGGAGAGAGGGTATGGTCACATATAATCACCTGTGCTGAAGCATTGCGCTCCAAAACTAAGAGGTTCCGGTGCTGAACCATCTGGTCCTTGTCAGAGAGCAGTAGATTGATGATCTGGATCGGCCGCTCCATACGGATCCCTTCCGGCACATATAGGAATATACCATCCTGTGAAAAAGCGGTATTCAGAGCTACAAATGGTTCATCGTCTGTAGGAGCGTTTTTCCCCAGGTATTTTTCTACCAGATCGGGGAACTGTGCTATAGCCTCTTTCAGACCTCCATAGATAATGCCGTTGTCCAGCGTGGCGAGTGTCCCCTCACCGTTCTGGTAGAAATAACCATTC
>DAOWFP010000001.1 GCA_030637895.1 Bacteroidota bacterium
ATATGGATATCACGTTGAATTCCATCGCTGCAGGTAAGTTTTTCAATGCGGTCCTCAGAAAATCTCATACTCATTTGCTCTTCTAAAAAATTATTTCACCTATCATATACGTTATAGCGTACCCCGAAATCTCTATCCGCTCACCCTTATCTAAACAAAGCAGTTCGCCCCCCCTGGAGGAGAGCTGCCTGGCCGTAAGACGTTTTTTTCCCAGAACCTTTGACCAGTAAGGAGTCAAAGAGGTATGAGCTGAACCGGTCACGGGATCCTCGTTGATCCCGGTTTGCGGAGCAAAAAAGCGTGATACAAAATCCACATCATTCCCGGGTGCAGTCACAATAATACCCCTGCCCCCCACCTGGGCAAGCAAGCCAAAATCAGGTTCCATGGAAGCAATCTCCGATTCACTTGCAAAAACAAACATGAAATCGGTTTTCCCCCGGAAAGCTTTTAAAGGAGGTGTCAGCAGGGCAGTGACTATCAGTTCAGGTACTACCATCTCCTCCATCCTGTCCGCCGGGAAGTCAAGGGTAAGCAAATCCCCGCTCCGCTTCACGGTTAACCTTCCGCTATGGATAGACTCAAAACAGATCCAGTCACCTGGAAATTCCAGGTGATTAAAAAGCACATGTGCTGTGGCAAGGGTGGCATGTCCACACAACTCCACCTCCATTTCAGGGGTGAACCACCTAATCTCATAACACTCCCCCACAGGCACGGCGAAAGCAGTTTCACTTAGGTTGTTTTCGTTGGCAACTTTCTGCATCAGGACCTCTTCCGGCCACTGATCAAGAATGCAAACAGCTGCAGGATTGCCCTGAAAAACTTCGCGGGTAAATGCATCTACCTGGTATATGGTCCTTCTCATCTGTCGGTTATTTGCCTTGATAAATATAATGTCCTATGATCCTATAATCAAACAGGCAGTCCTCCAGTACCTGACCACCTCCAATGTTATGTACAAGCATGGGGCGTACTCCATCTTGCGATCTGCTGTTAGCAATTATCCCGATGTGCGTAACTGCTCCACCCAGGTTCCAGCATACAATGTCACCGGGTAAATAATCATCTGCTCTGTCTGTAATGGGCCTTTCCCTACCGTACCGCTCAAAATACTTCATCAAATTGGGTACCCTGCGATGATCGATATTGGCATCGGGTTGTTTCAATCCCCAAATATCAGGATAGAGCTCAAAATTGGCCAGCATGTCCTCATGCACTTCCCGCTGCAGATCAATGCCCATGGTCCTGTAAGCTCTGATTATCACATCAGAACAGACCCCCCTGCCGGCTGGCACATCCCCGTTGGGATAATCCATGCCATAGTACCCCGGGTCGTAAACAACCTCCTGATCTGTGAGCAAAAGTGCCGCACTTGCAAGCTCTTTTGCAAAATGATCCTCTCCCGACTGTCCACATACCGTTGCAGACAGAAGCAGAACATAAGTTATGAAAAATAAGCTTCTCACTTCCTGTAAAAATTACAGATCAGCATCCTTCCCGGTAACGGCTCTCCCTCACATCTATATTCAGGAGTTGTGAGTTTTGTGGTAAGCCACCAAAGAAACCACTTCTCCGCAGGATATGCTCAAGCTGATCACCGTTACGAACACTGAAACTCATAAAATCAGGAAACAAAACCAGGGAGTTCCATGCATCCATGCCCCCTTTCAAAATATATACTCTGCCGGGTAGCTCACCAGCCAGATCACAAAGATCACCATCCTCCTGGTCTCCATAGAGCACAGTTATGATGGATCTGGCTGTAGCTTTAGATCCCAGACTGGCATCATACTGCAGTGCCTGTGGAATATGGTAATGTTCATATGCATTCCACTCCCTGATATCATAAATGATGATGTTGGGATCTTTTTTGTAAAGCAGGTCACCCAGATAGCTGGCGGAGATGATCCGGGTCTTCTTTCCATCGATTCGCTCCGTGGAAAATTTCCAGTCCGGATACAGACTATTACGTTCAGCATGTTTGGTGAAGGCTGCAGTCATTCCGCCAACAATGGCCAGTAAGGCAAGAATATGGTTGGTTTTCATGATGAAGATTTGACGGATTTAGTACTGAACCGATCCTCTACTCTTCCGGCAACCCAGAAAGCAATTATAGCTATGGCTGCAATCAGGAAGGTAAGTACTCCGTATTCCATATGAAAGAGCTCATAAAGAGAGATATCACCGATGGAAGAGAAAGAGATCGCTCCTTTTAGCATAGGTTCCATCTCTGCATAGAGAAACAATCCAGTAAACATTCCTGCAAATACAGCAAGCCCATCCAGTTTACCGGTAAAGACAGCAACACAGGAGGTGCCCGGACAAAGACCCGACAGCACAAAGCCAAATCCAAAGATAATGCCTCCAAGCACCTGTGGCCAGATAAAGGTGGCGTTGATATAGATCTGTGTGATATCCAGAACCCCCAAATAACTAAGCCAGTAGATACCCAACATGGCTGTTACGATAGCAGAGAAAAGTACCTTGAACATCGCCATATCAGTATTGTAGAATTGTTGCACCAGTTTCCTGGCATTTCCGAAACCAGCTTTCTCCAGGAACATCCCGAAGGCAATTCCGGTCAGTAAAGCAAACAGCAAAAGGAATGCTTCCGGAAGTTCGTATGAGAATTGAAAAGGAGCCATTAGTTCCATGCTTTTTTCATTAGCCAGGCAACCGAATAGCCACCTATAAAAACCGATATCATAAACAGCCAGGCTCCCGGACTCAAAACAGAGCCCCCGCTAAGGGCCAGGCCGCTTGTGCATCCACGGGTAAACTTGGCGGCAAATGCCATGAGCAGTCCACCCGAAAATGCGAGAATGAGCCTGGTTACATTGGAAATACCGGGCCCTTTGATCACTTCAAATTTGAAGCGGCGCGAGACGATCCCCGAGAGGAGTCCGCCGATACAAACCCCGGCTATTTCTATAACCACCCAATCCTTCAGGGGGTGTTCCACGCCGGAGATATAGGTTGAATACGCACCTTTTGACAGCGCATAGTCGGGAGCGATGGCATGTACCAGGGAAGCAAGGATGCCATTGAAGGCTCCCACAGCACCAAGCCCCCTTCCGGTAACCAGAAAAGAGAGAATGATCAGAAGCCCGATTCCAACTCCCACAATGTATGGATTCCAATAGGGTCGCGGTTCTCTTTTATTCATAAGTCGTATTTTATTTATCATCATGCGGAAGCGTCACGGGCCTGGTAGAGGGCAGGCCAAGATCTTCCCACTCTTCGAATGATCCATCATAAAGTAAGACCGGGTAGCCAAGGTGCCTTGCTGTCAGATAAGTAAGAGAGGCCTTAATGCCCGAATTACAGTAAAATATAGTCTTCTTGCCAGGATCTATTCCCGCCTTCTGGAATAGTTCCCTGAGTTCCTTGTCTGATCTGAAAAGATAAGGACTTTCGTCCAATGTAATATTCAGGTAGGAAAGTAAATAAGCCCCTTCAATATGGCCTCCCTCCGCTATGGACTCATCGCTTCCGGGACTACCGTAATATTCTTCATCAGATCTTGCATCGATCAACACCACATCACTGCTCCAGCGCTGCCTGTCAACATCCGCAGCTGATATAACAAGTTCTTTCAAATCAAGTACTTCCAGATTACCTGGTGCAGGATCTTCAAGAACATCCGTGATTTCATGTTCTTCCTCTAACCACGCGGACAGTCCCCCGCTCAATACTAAGGTCCGCTCTCCAAGACCCAGGTGATCCAGTGCAACAAATACCCTGGCTGTACGATTCAGGAGTCCTATATTTTCACTGTACAGAACAATTTGCGAATCAGAATTAACACCAGCCTTCCTCAGTAGTTTTACAATGCTGTCGGCTGGTGGCATTTCATTGCGATTTGAGGGCGTATTCACAGTAAAGTTGCGCGGCTTGATCAGCCTGGCCCCTGCAATATGGACCGAATCATACACTTCGCTTGTACCTGAATGAAGAATCACAAGATCCGGATCATTCAAATGATCCTGAAGCCAATCCGTGGATACCAAAATACCAGGTGTCCCGGACTCCTTCTCCCCTGAACATCCTGTTGTCATAAAGGCTGCAGTAAGGGCTGCCCCAAGACAGAAATACTTCCATAAATGTTTCATCATTCAGGATTTAGTCACTAAAATATGAAATTAATGATGGGCCGAACACTTATTGAGTACAAAATAGCACAATACCTGTGTTATCTTAAGTAGAAAGCATAATGAAAATGCCTAATTTTGAATCCACAGCATAGCAGCGTCAACGGTAGAAAAAGGCTTGATTTGCAAGGACTTAACCTGCTGTCCCACGATAATGGTATTGGTCACCATTGGAGTATCCATGACAATAGCAATTTTCAGGTCCTTTAACTGATCCAGGTAGTTTTTCAGGAATTCAATCAGGACATTCAGGTTGTGATCTTCATGTTTAATCTCTGCATCCAGGAAGCTGGTGAGGATCCCTTTGTAATCCTTCAGGTTGGTATAACTGGCAAGCAGCTTTTTCCAGGATTCCATCATATCCTCAATACAAACTTCACCTGAAAAGCGGCGAACTATCACACCATTCTGTACATGAATTGTAACTTCCATTCCGGATATAAACTTGAGTAAAACTGAAATTCCGGCAGTAAAAATATCAAAATAGTACTAGAGAACGAACATCATGGCATTAAAATATTAACAAGAGGGCAAAATGTGGAGACCAAAACAGGTATATTTACCCTCCTAATCCCAGTTTCCCATGAAAAAAATGCTCCAACTGTTATTGATCTTTAGCCTTTCCATCCATTTTGGTTCATGCAACCAGGGGAAGGAAGCAAACCAGCAAGCTGCCGAAGAAAATACACCCAATATGGTGAAAAAGAAGCGCGAGGATGGCTCCCTGTCCAGCCTTAATCCTGTGGATGAAGAAGGGTATGTTCATGGGGTCAAAGTCAATTTCTACGAAGATGGTTTAACGGTCCACTCCAAAATCACCTATGAACATGGTCGTAAACACGGACCTGCCATCTGGTTCTTCAAAAGTGGAAAGATCTACGAGCATACTGTCTATTATCAGAACAGAAAGAATGGGCTTACCAAGCGCTATTACGAAACCGGCGAATTGTATGAGGAAACAACTTATGATACAGGCGAGGAGCTTCCCGGCAAAAAAAGATATACCAGAGCGGGCGAACTGATTAGCGATTAAAAGGCAACTATCTTTTTAAGAGCCTGTAATTCCGGAATTCACCCAGCCGGCGTCCTCCCAGTAGATTTTTTTCGATCCAGGTAATCACACGGTATTTGGGCTTATCATGCTTTGCCATGAAAGGATTCTGGCTTTGGGCCGGACCAGAGAAGCGCAATTTCTCTTTCCAGTCGAAATTGGCCATCCACGGCTTCATAACAGCTGGATGGGTCCCTGTATATAGTGTAAGCTTAGCGAGGTTCCCGTAATCAAAAATACGATCAAACTGGTGGGCCGCCTCCATCGCTGCTACGCTTTCCTTTCCGCGATGATTGGCACTGAAGGCCTTGATCTTATTTTGCATCACTCTGGGTGGACGAACCCATCCATAATGAAAAATCTCAGCATCCACTTCTGCTACATTTAGTTTATAGGTTCCAGCCTGTTGCCTGTAATTCAGACCTTCAAAGCCTGGAATCTTGCGAAAGGATTGGGCCGATTCCCAGGAATGAACCTCAGGGAGGTTCCTGACTATCCTAATCTCCTTGCGATACCAGCAATGACCATCCTGTACATGTTGATAATCGCCCCAGAAATGGCGGTAGCGAAAAACTAGCCCCTCGACCCTGTGGTCATCCACTAAGTCCTCACACCGCTTCCTGATAATCTCCAGGTCCTTCTCGTGGACCACCTCATCTGACTGCAGATAGAACAGCCAGTCGCCTGTACATAGATTCATGGCAATATCGGTCTGATGTGCATGTTCCATACCGCGAGGATATTTCTCTATATCCCAAACTGTATCAACAATGCGAATCTTCTCACTCCCAATGGCTGCTATTTCGGCTCTGGTGATATCATCTTCATCTGAATCGCCCAGGGCCACTACAAATTCATCGACCAGAGGTAAAATCGATTCAACCGATTGTCGCATGGGATAATAAAGCTTCAGGGCATTCTTGCCCATTGTGAATCCACTGATCTTCATAGGAAACTAAAACATTTGCATAGAATGTAACTTATAATAGAGGCCCTTTTCCTTACTGATCAACTCCTTATGTGTCCCTCGCTCCACGATTTTTCCCTCATCAATCACCAGGATCAGGTCGGCATGCTTTATGGTGGAGAGCCTGTGTGCAATCACAATGGAGGTCCGGTTTTGCATTAGTTTGATAATGGCATCCTGTACCAGGCGTTCCGACTCCGTATCAAGGGCCGAGGTGGCTTCATCCAGGATCAGTATGGGTGGATTGGCCAATACCGCACGGGCAATACTGATTCGCTGCATTTGTCCCCCACTCAGTTTAGCTCCACCTTCACCAACACCGGCTTCATATGCATCCTCATTCTCCATAATGAAGTCATGGGCATTAGCCACCTTTGCAGCATTTATAATCCTCTCCATATCGGCTCCTTCGCTGTAACCGAAAGCTATGTTATTCCGGAAGGTGTCGTTGAAAAGGATGGATTGCTGACTCACCATGCCCATTAAGGATCGCAAGGACTTCAGGCTAAAATCCCGTACTGGTACTCCATCGATATAGATTTCCCCTTCTCCAGTGTCCATAAACCTGGGGATCAGATCCACCATGGTCGATTTCCCCGATCCGGATTTACCCACAAGAGCAATGGTCTGACCTTTCTTAATGGTAAAGGAGATATCCTTCAGTACATACTCCTTCTCATATTTAAAGGAAACATTCCTGAACTCGATGGAATCATTAAAACCCTCTGCCACAACAGCATTCGGTTTTTCCACAATTTTATCATCGGCAAGTAAGAGCTGATCAACCCGGTCCACCGATGCCAATCCCTTTTGAATATTGATCCAGGCCGTTGAGATGGTCTTGGACGGTGTTATGATCTGACTGAAGATTATCAGGAAAAAAATCAGGCTTTCTCCATTCATGGCATCAGACCCACCGAGCACCAGGGATCCCCCATAGGCCATGATTACCATCAGTGCCATGGTTCCCATAACTTCGCTAATCGGACTGGCCAGATATCTGCGGCGAACCACCTTACGGATGAGCAGTGCAAAGCGGTGATTGGTACTGAAGAACCGCTTCTCCATCTGCTCTTCGCCATTAAATGCCTTAACGATCCTTAAACCACCCAGGGTTTCTTCCAGCAAAGCCAGCAATTCTCCCAGACGTTCTTGTCCCCTGAAGCTGGTTTTCCTGAGACTTTTGCCTATACGTCCGATAATGAAGCCTGAAGCTGGTAGAATTAGAAGCACAAAAAGGGTTAGATTGAAACTGATGGTAAAGAGGATCACCATGTAAATAATGATGGTAATGGGATCCCTGAAAAGCATCTGAAGGGAACTAAGTATAGAAACTTCAATCTCCTGCACATCATTGGAGATCCGCGCCATCACATCCCCTTTCCTTGCTTCCGTATAGTAGGAGAGCGGAAGCTTTAGCACCTTCCGGTATATATCATTCCGGATATCCCGAACCAGAAAAGCACGAATGGGCGCCAGCATAAAATTAGCTGCAAAGATGAATCCGTTTTTCAGCAGGCTGAAAATCACCACCAGGATACTCACAAGAATCAGGGCACGGGAAGCATCGTGCGTGCTCATGATTTTCCCAATGTAAAAGTTCAGGGTGTGCATTAAGTACTCCGTACTCAGTTGAAAATCCATGGGCTCTGTTACTACCTCCTGGTTATTAAAGAGAACCCTGAGGAAAGGGAGCACCATGGCAAAGGAGAAGAGGGCAAAGAAAGCTCCAAGGATATTGTACACAACATTTTGCGCCACATACCATTTGTAGGGAACCAGGTAATTCAGAAGCCGGAAAAATCTTTTCATATCTACAATCCGGTATAGTTCCAGGGTGCAATTTTATACAGCTCCTCTTTCACTTCCTGGCTGATATTCAGGTTTTCAATAAAAGTACGGATGGTTTCACCGGTCACTCTCTCATTGGTACGCGTAAGTTCCAACAATGCTTCATAAGGTTTGGGATACTCCTCCCGTCTGAGAACGGACTGAATTGCCTCGGCCACAACGGCCCAGTTCTTCTCCAGATCGGCCCGTATGGCAGCCTCATTTACGATCAGTTTTCCAAGGCCCTTAATCATCGAATGCATGGCAATCAGTGTATGCCCCAGGGGTACACCCAGGTTGCGAAGAACGGTTGAATCGCTAAGGTCGCGCTGCAACCTGGAAACGGGAAGTTTGGCCGCCAGGTGTGAAAAAATGGCATTGGCCATCCCCAGGTTCCCTTCGGCGTTCTCAAAATCGATGGGATTAACCTTATGTGGCATGGCCGAAGAACCTATCTCTCCCTTTTTTATCTTCTGCTTGAAATAGTCCATCGATATGTAGGTCCATATATCCCTGGACAGATCCAGCAGGATGTTGTTGATCCGTTCAAAGGCATGGAACATGGCTGCCAGATTATCATAATGTTCTATTTGGGTAGTGGGCCAGGAACGCTTCAGGCCAAGAACCTCCCCCACAAAATGCTCCCCGAATGCGAACCAGTCTATCTCCGGGTAAGTAACCACATGGGCATTCATGTTTCCTGTGGCGCCCCCGAACTTGGCAGGGATGGGGATCTCTTCCAGTTGCTCCAGCTGAACATCCAGCCGCTCAATAAAAACACGAATCTCCTTACCAAGCCTTGTGGGAGAGGCCGGCTGACCATGGGTGCGGGCCAGCATAGGAATCTGGTCCCATTCCGAGGCCAGTTTTTCCAGCTCCCTGGTCACCTCATCCAGCAGCGGATAGTAGCTGGTCTCCATGGCATCTTTCAGTGAGAGTGGTGTGGCTGTGTTATTTATGTCCTGGGAAGTAAGCCCAAAATGGATAAACTCCTTAAATGCGTCCAGTCCAAGTTCTTCAAACTGCTCCTTTACAAAATATTCCACTGCCTTCACATCGTGGTTGGTCACCTTCTCAATATCCTTCACCTTTTCCGCATCACTGGTAGAAAAACCGGTATAAATTTTTCTCAGCTCTTCCTGCTGTTTCGAACTAACATCCGATAAGCCACTTATCCCTGCTTTGCATAGTGCAATAAAATACTCCACCTCAACCATAACCCGGTACCTGATCAAACCGAATTCTGAGAAGTAATCAGACAGGGTCTCTGTTTTTGACCTGTAGCGGCCATCCACCGGGGATATGGCTGTTAATTTATTTAGTTCCATTCGGATGCTTGTTTTGAATGACCCCACAAATTTAGCAGAAAATATTCTTACTTTTGAAGTTATATACAGTTCATTATGAAGCAAGCTACATATACAGTTCTCACTGCCCTGCTGGTACTGGTGCTAAGCAGCCAGGTGATCGCTCCGGATACTCTAGTCCCTGACTCAGTTTCCGGAAGCAAAACCCTGATCTACACCTTTGCCATCAAGGACAATATCGCTGCGCCCACATGGCGCATAACACAGGAGGCTTTTGAAGAGGCCCAGGCACTTGAAGCCGATGCAGTGATTCTTCACCTGAACACCTATGGAGGCGAAGTAAGTGCTGCAGATTCCATTCGCACAAAACTGCTCAATGCCCCCATGCCTGTTTATGTGTTTATCGACGACAATGCTGCTTCTGCTGGTGCCCTGATTGCCATCGCCTGTGATAGTATCTATATGAGACCCGGTGGAAAGATTGGAGCAGCCACAGTGGTCAATCAGACAGGGGAACAGGTACCTGATAAATACCAGTCCTACATGAGAGCCACCATGAGAGCCACTGCTGAAGCGCACGGTAAGGACACGCTCATCACAGGTTCTGATACCCTGCTAAGCTGGCACCGCGATCCTGCCATTGCTGAGGCCATGGTCGACCCGAAACTCTATGTGGAGGGAGTCAGCGATACCGGCCAGGTGCTTACTTTTACTGCATCAGAGGCCATAACACACGGATATTGCGAGGGAACTGCAGCCTCCATAGAAGAGGTGATCTCCAAACTCGGTATCGAGGAGTATGAACTGCGCTCCTACAGTCCTACCGGTCTGGACAAGATGATTGGTTTTCTGATCAACCCCATGATCAGTGGCATACTGATCATGATAATCATTGGCGGTATTTATTTCGAACTGCAATCGCCCGGAATCGGATTCGCCCTGGGAGCATCAATTTTAGCCGCCTTGCTTTATTTTGCACCTCTCTACCTGGAAGGCATGGCAGAAAACTGGGAGCTCATCCTCTTTATTGTGGGTTTCATTCTGATCATGGTAGAAATTTTTGCCATCCCTGGATTCGGCGTGGCCGGAGTTGCAGGGATTATTGCCGTGATTACCGGGCTCACCCTGAGCCTGGTGGACAATGTTGTATTTGAGGATCCAGAGTTTACCGGGGAAGGTCTCGGAATTTTAATGAAATCCCTAAGCCTGGTTCTTGTGTCCGTATTGGCGGGAGTTATCTTCTCCCTCTGGGCCACCAGGAAACTGCTTACTACCACCGCCTTCGGCAAGCTATCTCTGACAAGTGAACAACTTACTGAAGATGGTTTTATTGGAGTAGAAACCGAACAGCAAAGCCTGGTGGGAGAAAAGGGCGTGGCCCATACGGTTCTCAGACCCTCGGGTCGTGTTATGATACAGGATAAGCTCTATGATGCCATATCGGAATATGGTTTTATAGAGAAGGATGAGGCCATCAGGGTGATCCGTTATGAAACCGGTCAGGTGTATGTGGTAAAAGCATAAGCTAAAATGATCATCCGAGACTACCGGCCCGGAGATTTCCCGCAAATAGAGGCCCTTTGGAAAGAGACTGGGATCTACAGGTCAGAACGTGGCGATAGCCCCGAAGTTATCCTGCAATGCAATGCCCAGGAAGGAAAATTTCTGATCCTGGAAGATGAAATAAACAAGAGGATCATTGGCACCTCCTGGCTTACCTGGGACGGAAGACGGCTTATGATGCAGTATTTTGCAGTTCTTCCCTCCCAACAGGGCTTAGGTTACGGCCGGAAACTGGCCATTGAATCCATGGCCTATGCCAGGAACAAGGGGGCTTCTATTAAGCTTGAGGTACACCATGATAACATCCCGGCCATCGAACTGTATCGTGGCTTGGGATTTAAAATACTTGAAGGTTATGAAGTATATTTGGTCTATCATGATGTATAAGATTTACCTCTTACTCTTACTGGTACTCCCGCTGCCCCTTGTGGCTCAGTCAAATCCATGGCCGGCCTGGGATGCTGATGTGGTCACAGCGTTGAATACCGCTGCTGACAGTGAATACCTCAATGAGGAGGAGAAGAAGGTGATCCTGTTTATGAATATGGCAAGACATGACGGTCCGCTTTTTGCTAAAACTTTCCTGACTGCATATATGCAGCAGAATCAGCTGGAAAAAAACAGCTATACCAAGTCCCTCCAAAAAGATCTGAAAAAAACCAATAAGCTGGTAGCACTGATACCGGAAGAGGATCTGACCGCAATCGCTCAGGGTCACGCTCAGAAGTCAGGAGAAAAAGGAACCACCGGTCACAGTGATTTCAAAAAGCGCTTTGAACCGTATATGGGAAAGCCTTACAATCATGTGGGGGAAAACTGTTCATACGGTTTCGAGCAAGCCATCGATATAGTGATCTCTCTCCTGATCGATGAAGGAATCAAAAGCCTGGGACACCGGAACAACATTCTCTCTCCCGATTTTAACTCCATTGGTGTTGCAATCAGACCGCACAAAAAATACCGGACCAATTGTGTGATGGACTTTGGCTCCATGGACCGCAGTGCAATGAATGATATGCCCTACTGATCAGCTATCCTCCTGGGGACTCTTCTCCGGTAAGATTTTTTGCTGTTTCCTGAAGGCAAATACCGAAAGTCCGATGAGCACCAGAATTACAAGGTAGGACCACATTGGGATCTTAAAAGATGAACCACTGGCATAGGAGTGCATTCCTCCCAGGAAGTAGTTGACCCCAAAATAGGTCATCATCACCGAACTGTAGCTGATAAAGCTAGCCAGGTTAAAGGCAAATTTTCCCCTCAAACCAGGGATC
>DAOWFP010000069.1 GCA_030637895.1 Bacteroidota bacterium
GCGTTCGTAGTCGATCCCCTTGGGGAAAACATCCACCTTCATGGTACGTTCTCCGATGGAGATCCTGTTGAAGACCGAATCCACTCCCTTCAGGCGCCTGACAGAACTCATAAAGTGCCTCACATTATCGTAGGTCTGGCAGCCTATCAGGTCGGCCCCCAGCATCCCTTCGATTATCTCCAGTCTCCAGGGAAGCAACCTGAAAAGCTCAAAGGAGGGGAAAGGAACATGGATAAACAAACCGATGGATATGTCCGGCCGCTGTTCCCGGATCATCTGGGGAAGCATCAGCAAGTGGTAGTCATGAACCCATAAGATGTCCCCGTCCTCAATGATTTCCAGGATCTTTTCTGCATACAGGCGGTTGATTTTTACATAGGCTTTCCAGGAGACTTCGCTGTAGGTGACATTCTCGGTAAAGTAGTGAAACAAAGGCCAGAGGGTATTGCGTGAGAAGCCGTGAAGGTGCAGGTCTCTGTCACGTTGTCTTGGAAATACTGGAACACAGTGAAAGGGTTTCAGTGCGGTTTCCATGGACCGGATCTCTTTGGTGTTAAACTCATGGTTCTCAAACCCGGTAAGTCCTACCCATTCGGTTTCGAATTCGCTGTAAAAATTCTGGAGCCCCGAGATGGTTGTCTCTTCTGCGTTTTCAATCAGATATTTTCCATTTTCCCAATTGATTTGCACCGGGAGTAGATTGGAGGCAAGGATGAGACGTTTCATAGGATATATTTTAGTAGCATGATTTGAACGCTTCTATAAATTTAGATACCTTGATGCTCATTACAAAATATATAAATACACAATATGGCATTTCAACCCAAGTTTGATGCAGTGATTTTTGATTTGGATGGTGTAATCACCAAAACAGCTCTTGTTCATGCGGCCTCCTGGAAAAGGATGTTTGACGAATATATGAAGAACCGGGAGGAGCGTTTCGGGGAAGCATTCAGGGAGTTTACACATGCTGGTGACTATTTGCCTTATGTGGATGGTAAGCCACGCTACAAGGGAGTAGAATCTTTTCTGGAATCGAGGGGCATTGATATTCCCTTCGGGGATCCTGGCGATGAACCGGATATGGAAACCGTATGTGGACTGGGAAACAAAAAAAACATTATGTTCAACAAGGTGTTGGACGATGATGGTGTGGAGGTATATGATACATCTGTTAAGATGCTGGAGGGGCTGAAGGCAGCAGGAGTTCGGATTGGAGTGGCCTCTTCGAGTAAAAATTGTAAGCCTGTACTGGAGACAGCCGGATTGCTCCACTATTTTGAGACCAGGGTAGATGGTGTGGTCTCGGCTGAGATCGGACTGCAGGGGAAGCCGGAACCGGATATATTCACCACGGCCTGCGATAACCTGGGCATTGAATACCATAGGGCAGTGGTGGTGGAGGATGCCGTTTCGGGTGTTCAGGCCGGACATAAGGGGAATTTTGGATTGACCCTGGGACTGGCCCGGGAGGACAATATAAAGGAGTTGCAGGTAGGAGGCGCAGATATTGTGGTGGAGGACCTGGGAGATATCGGGCTTGAAGGGATCAATGCATGGTTCGAAAAAGGTATGGAAGAGGATAGCTGGCTCCTGAAATATCATGATTATGATCAAGAGATGGAGCGATCCAGAGAGGCGCTCCTGGCTGTGGGGAACGGTTATTTTGGCACCCGGGGAGCCCTTGAGGAGAGCAGGGCCAATAAGGTCAACTATCCGGGTACCTATATTACCGGACTGTTTAACAGGCTGGTCTCGAAAGTAGGGGAGCGGGATATTGAAAATGAAGATTTTGTAAATGTGATCAACTGGCTGCCGGTCTCCTTTCGCATCGACAAGGGTCCCTGGTTTGAGTTTACACCCGAGCCCACCTTTAAGGTTCAGGAGATACACAGAACACTCGATCTCAGGCAAGGTGAGCTAGTACGGGAGATGGTAGTGGAGGATGCCGAAGGCAGGATGACCCGGGTGGTTTCCACAAGGTTTGCCGGCATGGCAGATCCCCACCGGGCAGGCTTGCGCTATGCCCTGACCCCCCTCAACTATGAGGGCACCATTGAAATAAAATCGGGACTACATGGGGATCATCGTAATGCCGGTGTGGAGAGATACAACACCCTGGAGCAGCAGCAACTCGAAGCGCTTGGTGAAGCCGCAAGCGGGGAAGTAAGCGAACTGGTAGTGAAGACCACCCAATCGGATATCATTATTGCAGTATGCGCGTCGTGCTCCATCAGTGGAGAGGCCGAAATTGGAACAAGTTCGGGAGAGGGGTGGATCGAGAACTATTTTTCCCTGGAGGTTTCCCGCGAAGAGCAAGTGGTTCTTGAAAAGATGGTTTCGATCTACACCTCAAGGGATCCCGGGGTGGAAGATCCCCTGGAGGAAGCCCGTGCCACCCTGGATGCCATGTCGACTTATTCGGATGAACTGAAACTGTCGGCGGGGCGCTGGAAAGAGCTCTGGGACCGTATGGATGTGCTAATCTCGGGCGACCGGGAAGCACAGAAGCTGGTCAGGCTCCACCTGTTTCATATGATGGTCTCTGCTTCGCCTCACCACGCCGGACTTGATTCGGGAATTCCGCCACGGGGACTTCACGGGGAGGCCTATCGTGGTCATATATTCTGGGACGAACTCTATATTTTGCCCCTCTTTAACCTTCATTTTCCCGAGGTTGTGAAATCGGTACTGATGTACAGGTACCGCCGGCTGGATGCTGCCAGGTCCTATGCTAAGGAGTACGGATACGAAGGGGCCATGTTCCCCTGGCAGAGCGGAAGCGATGGACGGGAAGAAACCCAGATTATTCACCTTAACCCGCTATCGGGTGAATGGGGGGATGATTACAGCTCATTGCAAAGGCACATATCCCTTGCCATAGCTTTCAACATCTGGAACTACTATCATGTGACAGGCGACCTGGATTTCATGGAGCAGTTTGGGGCCGAAGTACTGCTCGACATCTGCAAGTTTTGGGCAAGTAAGTCAGAAACTGACCAGGATGGTAAGTTCCATATAGACAAGGTGATGGGACCAGATGAATTTCATGAGACCCTGCCCGGATCAGGCGTTGGTGGATTAAGCGATAACGCTTACAGCAATATCATGGTAAGCTGGATGATGGATAAGGCTTTCCGGACCCTTGATGTCCTTGGAGACGAGCACAGGCTTAGGATCATGGAAGAGCTTTCATTATCGAAAGAGGAGTTGGCCCAGTGGGGAAAAATCATGCGCGGACTTGCCCTGCATGTTAAAGACGATGGGGTGGTTGAGCAGTTTCAGGGATATGATGGACTGGATGAATTGGACTGGGAGTATTACCGCGAGAAATATGGCGATATACACCGGCTCGACCGGATCCTGAAATCGGAAGGGAAATCGCCGGATGACTATAAACTGGCCAAACAGGCCGATTTTCTGATGAGCTTTTATAACCTGGGGACAGCGGAGGTACAAGGAATTCTGAATGGACTGGGCTACAACCTGAAGGAGGATTTTGCAAAGCGTAACTTCAACTATTACCTGGAACGTACTTCACATGGTTCTACGCTCTCCAGGCTGGTGCATGCCAGGCTCGCCTGGGAGATGGGAATGCCCGATAAAGGATGGGAACTTTTTATGGATGCTCTGAGAAGTGACCTGGTGGATATACAGGAGGGACCACCGGAGAGGGGATTCATTGCGGCGTGATGGCGGGTACGGTTTATGATGTGCTTGTGAGTTATGCAGGTTTAAATCTCAGGGGAGATGTTCCGGCACTCGATCCGTAACTGCCAGGACATTGGAATGGACTGGATTTCCGCTTTAATTTCAGGGGAAAAACATATTTTGTCTCCATAAGTGGTCAACAGATCAAAATCTCAGATGAAAACATGGGAAAGGATCAGATAAAATTTCATCTTTGCGGTGAGGAGGTAGTGCTGTCTGCCGGAAAGACAGGTTCTGCTGCTATAAAATAAATACATAGATTCAATGCTAGGAGATATTCTGTTGATCAATGATATGCACAAGGAAGCTGCCCAGGCTATCTGTGAAAAGGTAATAGCCGATCGTGAAGCCAAGGAGGAGCGTTACCGCTATGTGGTTGGAATATCGGGTGAATCGGGATCGGGAAAATCTGAATTGGCCCATGCCCTGGGGACCCTCTTGAAACATCACAATATCAGGGTAAAGGTGATCCATACGGACAATTACTACAGGATCCAGCCCTTGCTGAGGGAGGAGTGGCGTCGGAACAAAGGATTTGATCAGATCGGGATCAATGAGTATGACTGGGTTAAAATCAGGAAAACCCTGAGGGATTTCAAGGAGGAGCAGGAGTGTATGATTCCATGTATAGACCTGATTCCAGAACAGGTCGACAAACTGATTACAGATTTCAGCAAGGTTGACCTGCTGATTGTGGACGGTCTTTATGCCATTAAAGCCAATGATATTGATATGAGGGTATTTATTGATCTGACCTACCATGAGACTAAGATCAACCAGATCATCCGTATGAAAGAGGCATTAAGCGACTTCCGGCTCGGTATACTGGAAAATGAGCACCAGGCAGTGACCTCCTTGAAATCCATGGCCGACCTGGTGGTGGATAAATCCTACCAGGTGGTGACCATGGCCGAACATGAAAGCAGAGATTAGTTGTTTGATATGGAGCTGCCCCGGATTCTATATGTAGACGATGAAGTCATCAATCTGGAACTACTCCAGCTTACCTTTATGAACGATTTTAAGGTGCTTACTGCCGCATCGGCAAAAGAGGGCTTGAGATTGCTGGAGCTGAATCCGGATATTCATGTGGTTATCTCTGATCTGAAAATGCCGGTGATGGATGGCCTGGATTTTATCAAGGTGGTTAAGCAGATTGATCCCGCAAAGGTTTGCATGTTGTTAACCGGATTTATGGAATCGGATGTGATGCTTGAAGGGTTTAATAAAGAGCTAATATTCAGATATTTAATGAAGCCCTGGGAAAAGGATCATCTTAAGGAGACCATCCGTGAGGCCCTGAAACGCTAAGGTTTGGGAAGGATTACATCAAATACAACCATGTCATTTTCATTTCTGGCTTCAATCCAGCCCTGGTGTTCTTTAATGATCATATAGCTGATAGCCATGCCAAGCCCCATTCCTTTCCCGTCATTATTTATGGTATAAAAGGGATCATAGATAAGCTTCATTTCATCTTCAGGAATGTGCGGACCGTTGTTTGAGATAGAGATGCATGTCACTTCCCGATTCTCTTTTTTGGCCTCAGCAACAGATATATCTATGGTCTTCTTTTTGTCATCTTTGCTCTCTTCAAGAACCTGAACGGCATTCAGAAGAATATGGATAAATACCTGCTGAAGTTGTTCGTCATAACAATAAATCGTAGTCTCATCTGGAATATTCTTTGTCAGTGAAATGTTGTAAGGTATTTTTTTCTCAATACTAAGCAGTACGGAATACAGCAGCTGATTCAGATCATGTTCCTGTTTGTTTGCCTTCCCCGGGTTGGCGAAGAATTTTAAGCTGGTAACTATATTCGTGACGCGGTCTACCCCTTCCAGGGAATTCCCCATTATTTTATCCATCTGTTCGTACAGGGCACTCTTTTCCTGTGAGAGTTCTCCTTCCAGCTTAAGCAACTCATTTTTAAGGGTATTGGTGGCATGGATCCCGCCTGAGATAAAGTTCATGGGATTGTTTATTTCGTGTGCGATGCCAGCGGTGAGCACCCCCAGTGAGCTCATCTTTTCGGCCTGTATCAACTCATCCTGCTGCATGATCATAATCTGTTCATACTGGTGGTTCTTGGCAAAAACCAGGCCCAGTGCCAGGTTGACAAATATGTATATGATAGCAGGTATAAAGCTATAATAGAACTGGTTATCCAGAACGATAGGGATGATTTTTTCGCTTCCATCGCTCAGGAGTATCATATAAGAAGAGATAAAGATGGCCAGAAGGAGGTAGACCACGAGGGTTATTATCATAGCTACTCTGTCCCTTTGGGTATGAAGTATGAAATGGGGTAAGAGGGAGAGAGCAATGGGGACATAGGGAAACCAGAAATAGAATTCATCGTAGCTTATTCCTGCGAGGGGCGGAAGGATAAGCAGTAGAAATGGAGTTACCGTAAGCATCAGGAGCTTCGCCAGGGTGAAGAACCTGAACCTGACAAGCAGAAGTATCACCAATCCAAGCAGGATCAGTGCGTGGTAACGGAAGGAAACAGGAAGCAGGTCTTCTTCGATAGTGTGGAGCAGGATCACCACAACAGTAAAGAGCAGGATGTAGAAGTAGCTGAGGAAGATCATGGAGACAATCTCCCTTTCCCGATCAAACCTGTAGCCCAGGCTCAGTTTCTTGATGGAATGTAACTGCATTACAATAAAATTACGACAATCGTTCAATAATTGAGAAAATTACCCGTTTGTTTTGACAGAATGATGAATTAGACGACCGGACATAGAATTTTACAACTGTGAAGTCCGGCGGCGCATTTTTAAATTCTTAAAAAACAATAATTATGAAGACTTATAGAAAAATTAGGATTGGTAGACTGGCCGCTATTTTGCTGGCTGTTTCCCTTATAATTGTAAGCACATCTTGTGATAAGGAACCTGTGGAGAATCGTCCCGAGCTTCCTCCCGTTGAGAGCCTTATGATGAGTTTTTCTGACTTTGACGGACCAAGCGGAGATACAAAAGCCAGCGGAGAACCCCATTTAAATTTCAATTATGCCTTTACATCCCTGGTATTCTGGAGCGGTGCTTCGGCTGTGACCATGGCACTTCCTGTGGCTGCATATGCATATGCTCTGGAGCAAGGGGTGGAGTATATGGGCGATAACAGCTGGGAGTGGACCTACAGTTTTACATGGAGTGGACTGGACTATATAGCTACACTAAGCGCAGCAAGGATCAATAATGAGGAGTTCTCCCTGGAGATGCTTATTGCTCCGTCGGCAACACCTGAGCAGGGAGTGCGTTGGTTTGATGGAGTGGTTAGATATGACCATACCCGGGCCAACTGGACCATCTACAAAGATGGAAGCATTGAAGTATTGGAAGCGGAGTGGACCAAAGATTATGAGCTGGGTGCTGCCTCTCTTCTCTATACCTATGTGGAACTGGAAAAGGTTGAAACAGGCAGCTATATAAGCTATGAATATGCTCCCATGGAGGCATATGATGCCTCTTTTGCAGTTTCACGGTCAACAGGAACAACGATGATTCAGTGGAATACAAGCAGCAAGGAAGGACGTGTTCAGGACGAAGCGAAATTTGGCGATGCCGAATGGAACTGCTGGGATACCCTTGATAACGGACTGGTAGATAAGGTCTGCGAGTAGTTCCAAGGTAATACAGACAAGATTTAGCGCTTTGTAATCAGGGAAATCTCATGGATGTGGACCTGTTCCTTCAGGTACTGCTCTTCATCAGGCAGTGCCTGAATGGCCCTGGCCACATTCATGCCTTTGACCACTTTTCCAAAAGCTGCAAATCCCTGCCCATCCGGATTCCGGTCGCCGGCGTAATCGAGCGATGGCTGGTTCCCGATGCAGATAAAAAACTCCGTTGAGGCGCTACCTGGCTCCATGCGAGCCATGGAGATGACCCCATCGCTATGCAAAATCCCCGTCTCCTGGGTGGATTCATGTCTGATGGGAGCAATGGTGTCAAGCACTTCATCGTGGAAAAGTCCGCCCTGTATGACTTCGATCTTTACCTTGCTTTGGCTTTGGTTATCCAAACGAACCGCCCTGTAGAAGATGCTGTTTGTATAATCCCCGCGCTCTACATGGCTCAGGAAGTTAGCGGCTGTTACCGGGGCCTGATCCTTGTATATTTCCACAGTCATGTCGCCCAGGTCGGTACGGATGAGCACCATGGTGACAGGACGGTCACATGAGACCGATCCCACAAGCAGGGCAAGAATTAGCAGTATAACCGGCTTACACCAGTTTATGTTTCTGCACAAATTCATCAAGGACCATATTTAGGTTTGGTTCACCAATTTCCTGCAGATCGTAATAGACCCGGGTATTTGGCTTTTTAATATTGATAAGGCGGTTCAGATCAATGGGAGTGCCAATAATTACTGAATCGCAATCGGAGTTATTTATGGTGGTCTCCAAATCCTTTAACTGTTGTTCTCCATAGCCCATGGCCGGAAGAAGGGTGCCAATTTCCGGGTAGATTTCGAAGGTTTCGCTAAGTTTTCCCACTGTAAATGGTCTGGGATCTACCAGGGCAGCAGCTCCATATTTTCTGGCTGCCACCACTCCGGCTCCTATCTTCATCTCCCCGTGCGTAAGGGTGGGGCCATCTTCCACCGCCAGTACCCGCTTCCCTCTGATTACTGTCGGATCATCCACACGGATGGGCGAGGCTCCGTCAATGACTGTGGCCGAAGGATTCACTTTTTCAATGCTTTCCCTGACTATCTGAATTCCCTCTGGCGGGGCGCTGTCCATCTTATTGATCACAACAACATCAGAGGTCCGCAATACAACTTCTCCAGGGTAGTAGCTTAACTCATGTCCTGGCCGGTGTGGGTCCACAATGCCAATGGTGAGATCAGGCTTATAGAATGAGAAATCATTGTTTCCTCCATCCCAGAGAATCACATCACAGCCATTTGGATCAACTTCAGCAGCACGCACAATGGCCTCGTAATCGACCCCGGCATAGATCACATTTCCCCTGACCAAATGGGGCTCATACTCCTCCATTTCTTCGATGGTACATTTATGATGTTTCAGATCATCGAGGGTTGCAAAGCGTTGCACCTTCTGAGCTTCCAGGTCCCCGTAAGGCATGGGATGCCGGATGGCAACAACCTTCAGACCTTTTTTCATCAGTAGTTCGATGACCCTTCGGGAGGTCTGACTCTTTCCACATCCGGTCCTTACTGCGCATACTGCAATTACCGGCTTATTGCTCTCAATCATGGTGTCATTTGTCCCCAGCAATGCAAAGTTTGCTCCGGCAGCATTCACCACTGCGCTGATAGCCATTACCTTCTCATACGGCAGGTCGCTATATGAGAAGAAACAGGTCTTGGCCTGCAATTCAACAATTAGGCGGGGCAACTGATCCTCGGAATAGATGGGGATTCCATCCGGGTAGAGTTCTCCGGCCAGTCCGGCAGGATATTTTCTTCCGTCGATATCAGGAATCTGGGCAGCTGTAAATGCAAGCACATTGTACTCCTCCCTGTCTCTGAAATAGGTGTTGAAATTGTGAAAATCCCTTCCCGCTGCACCAATGATAATGATATTCTTTCTAGTCATTTGTAGTGTAGTTATGTGTTCTTATCTACCAAATGTAAATGATTAAATTGCTGGGTGTACTGAATATGCTATATAATAGAAATTAGCCAGACTTATATAGAACAACTTGCTTACTAATGTGTAATATTATATATTGGGGTTTTTCGAATATTTTTTACGAAATTCGAAAAAGGAAATACGCAGATGAATTTTCTGGCACATACATATCTTTCTGGATGCAATGAGGAGATCATTGTAGGGAACTTCATGGGCGATTATGTGAAGGGGAGAAGCTATGAGAATTTTCCTGAGCAGGTGAAGAAAGGAATCCTGATACACCGCGATATAGACTCTTTCACCGACATGCACCAGATTACCAGGAACAGCAAACTGAGGGTTGCTTCCAGGTATCATAAATACGCAGGAATTGTAACAGATATTTTTTACGATCATTTCCTGGCCTCACTCTGGGACATGCATTCAGATTTGCCACTCAGCGAATTTGTGAACCGGACCTATGATCTTTTGAAGAGAAATTACAAAGTACTGCCTGATGCCATCAAGAGGTGGTTTCCAACCTTCCTGGAAAACAACTGGATGATGGCCTATACAAGAGTGGATGGAATAGAGCTGGTGCTGGAGCGGATGGCAGCCAACACCTCCCTGCCCGACCACTCTGCGTTTGCTGTGGAAGTATTAAGGGACCAGTACGCGCTGTTTATGGATGACTTCCTCCGCTTCTTTCCATTGATCGTCCAGTTCCTGGAGGAGAAATACGAGATTGAGATTTCGACTACTAGAGAGGCTTACCCCGACTGTTAGGCGTACTGTTTCTTATCAGTGCTTAATATATGCCCGGGTAGTTTATCCACCTTTAAGAGCTTTCTATACTCCTGCTCATAGAAGAATTCCTTCTCTCCGAATGCAGGAACCAGATCATCCAGCCACTGGGCTTTATCATCATAGGCGGCAAAGAAAGGCTGGCCAACCCAGTCTGGATTTCTGCCCTGTAAAAACTCAAGGACAAATACTTTTTCACCCTTTACTTTGGTAATCCCAACGATACGCACTTTACCCGGACCAGCAGACATGCTTGGTCCCCTGACGGTGCGTCCAATACCGCTGATATGCTGATATGCTTCATTAAAGATGCGGTGTGAGCGTTCAAGGCTTACTCCAAAATAGGATTGTGCCCCTGTATCCCTTGCCACAAACATATAGTAGGGAATGATCCCCAGGTTTACCTGCTTCTTCCACATATCGGTCCAGATCACTGCATCGTCATTGATATGCCTGAGAAGGGGCGACTGGCTTCTTATGGTCGTGCCTGTCTCCCTGATTCTTGAAATGGCCTCCTTCACTGCATCCGTCTCCAGCTCTCGTGGATGATTTATATGGGCCATCAGTGCCAAATGGATGCCCCTGTCATTGACCCTTCGTAAGAGATCCAGCAGATTCCCTGAGTCAGGATCAGTCAGGTACTTGTAGGGCCAGAATGAAAGAGACTTGGTGCCGATTCGGATGGTCTTCAATTGTGGCAGATCTGCATTCAGAATGGCATTGATATATCTCTCCAGGACCTCTGTTTTCATCACCATGGGATCGCCACCTGTGATCAGGATATCTGTGATTGAAGGATTCTCTTTCAGGTAGGCTACCACCAGGTTGGTTTGTTTCATTGCAAACTTAAGCTCATTCAGACCAGTAAACTGGGGCCACCTGAAACAAAAGGTGCAATAGGCATGACAGGTCTGTCCCTGGGTGGGGAAAAAGAGCATTGTTTCACGGTATTTGTGCTGAATCCCGGTCAATGATTCGCCCTTCAGTGTGGGTACATTGTGTTCCAGCTGTCCCGCCGGATGCGGGTTCAGATTGAGCCTTAGTTCTTCTATGTATTTGGCCAGATCGGCTTTGTTGGTATGATTTTCAAGCAAAGTAGAAAGGGCCCTGAACTGGCTGGGCTTGAGCATTTCTTTTTGCGGGAAATTAAGGATATACATGGGATCTGCAAGGTAGTTGTCCCAATCAATCAGCTCATTTACAACGTAGTTATTGGTTTTAAATGGTAGTACCTCTGATACTATTTTTATTGACTGGATTTGTTCCTTGCTGAGCCTTCCGTAGTGAGGTATTTTATCTAAATTATGTCTTGCGTATACATGATATTTCATAAGAACTTCTTCAGGATTTGCCGGAGGCTTTTTTCCGGGGAAGACAAAGATACGAAAAATCAGCGAGAATTAAAAGAAATCCACTGCCGCTGAACTTATTATCGCATTGATCTGGCGTAGCTTACCTCAATAATTCGAGCCTGCTGGCATCCAGTCTGAGAAAAATGAAGAGGAACATGGTGAAGGTCCAAAGGGACGATCCTCCATAAGAAAAAAACGGCAGCGGGATGCCGATAACCGGCAGCAAGCCAATGGTCATTCCGATATTGACTATGAAATGGATCAGCATCACAGAGATAAATCCATACCCAAATATTCTGCTGAATGAGGACCGCTGTCTTTCCGCCAGGAAAATCATTCGCAACAGGAAACCCAGATAAAGCAGGATTACAAAGGAGGTGCCCAGGAAGCCCCACTCTTCTCCAACAGTACAGAAGATAAAATCGGTGCTTTGTTCAGGAACAAAATGGAGTTTGGTCTGTGTGCCTTTCAGGTATCCCTTCCCTGAAAAGCCTCCCGATCCGATGGCGATTTTGGACTGGTTTACATTGTATCCCACTCCCTGAGGATCGTCTTCTATTCCAAGGGTGACATAGATCCTGTGTTGCTGGTGTGGTTTCAGGACATTGTTCATGGCAAAATCCACTGAAATAATAAACAAAATGGATATGAACAAGCCCAGCAGAATCTTCATTTGAACATATTCCCTCAAGCGGAACCCTTTCACAGTGATTACGAGTGCAACCGGAGCCAGGGCAGCCAGGCCCATTAGAAAAAGAGAAAATTCAGTATTCAGGAAATAGTTTATACCATAAATGGCTCCGAAAACCAGGGCCAGAATAAACGCGTTAACTAATCCTTTTTTGGCCGATCGGGCCACCACCATGTAGATGATCAGGACGATGATGACCAGGATCAGGAGGATCAATTCCTTATCTAGCAGGAGCGTGGTGAGAAACAGCAGTCCAAGGGCAGCCAGCATGAGCATAACACTGGCAGAAAAGCCCTCCCTGAACAGGACCAGGATAAAGGCCGAATAAACCAGGACTGAACCCAGATCAGGCTGGAGCAGGATCAGCATGGGAGGAGCGCCAATAATGGCCAGGGCTTTTACCAGATGCCAGAACTTCCTCAAATTGTAGTTGTGCGATGTAAGAAGATTGGCAAGGGCCAGTGCAGTAACAGGTTTGGCAAACTCTGCAGGCTGGAGTTGAAATCCACCTATGACGAACCAGCTTTTGGCTCCATTGATCTCCGTTCCAAATACAAGAACCCCCAGCAGGATTCCTAGCAGGAGAATGTAGAGGAGATAGGAGAAATAAATGTAAAACTTGGCATCAAGAACCAGCATGAGCATAGCCAGCAAGAGGGAGGCCCCGATCCATATCAATTGCTTACCGAATCGCTGTGAAAAATCAAAGATGCCGTCATCAGCTTCCATGATGTTGGCCGAGTAAATATTCATCCAGCCAAATCCGATCATCACCATCCAGAGTAGAATAGAGACCCAGTCCAGGTTTGCATATGTGCTATTCCTCTGTACCATCGTCTGTTTGATTGCTTGGAATTGTATCGATTATGGTACTGTCTTTTTTCCGGCTTGGTGCCACCGGCTGGATGAGTTGCATCACCCAGTTCTCATACCAGGTTCTTTTCACCTCTCTTGTTAGATATTTTTCGATCATCAGGCTGGCAATGGGGGCCGCATATGTAGTGCCAAATCCCTGGTTCTCCACATACACGGCAATGGCAATCTTTGGATCCTCCTTGGGTGCAAAAGCGAGGAAGATTGAGTGGTCGTTTCCATGAGGATTCTCAGCAGTTCCGGTCTTCCCGCAAACGGTAATTCCTTCAATTTTTGCATTCCTGGCCGTTGAGCCCTTTCCGCCATTGATCACCAGGTCCATCCCATTTACGATGGGCACGTAAAAGGAAGAATCAATGGTGGTAAAATGTTTTTCACGATAGAAATCATCGATCTGTTCCCCTCCTTCAATTTCCCTGACCAGGTGGGGTGGGATATAGTATCCCCGGTTGGCGATGGTAGCAGTCATGTTGGCCATCTGGATGGGCGTGATAAGCAGTTCCCCCTGTCCGATGGCCAGGGAACGAATGGTCAGGTAGTTCCAGTGGTTCTCTCCGTAAATCCGGTTGAAATAGTCCGGAGTTGGAATATTCCCATTTAGTTCATTGGTCAACTCAATGCCCAGAGGCTCCGTAAAACCCATGGAAAGGAGGTGTTTGCGCCAGTTGTCATATGCCTCTGCCGTTGAGGAGTATTTAACATCCTGCAGAATGCTCTTCAGTACATTGATGAAGTAGCTGTTACAGGAGTTTTGTATGGCTTCTATCAGGTCCAGTGGTGTTTCATGAAGGTGACACCCGGTATGAATATTTCCAACGTAAAATCCATAGTAGCAATGGTGTTCGGTTCTTTCAGAGATCACCTTCTCCTGGAGACCAATAAGGGCCATGATGGTCTTAAAGGTGGAGCCCGGGGGGTACTGTGCCATAAGTGCCCTGTTAAAAAGGGGATTCAGTGTATCTGCGGCCAGCTTGCCGAACTCAACTCCCACGTTCCTGCCAACCAGCAGATCGGGAGAATAGGTGGGAGCGCTCACCAGCGCCAGCACCTCCCCGGTAGAGGGTTCAAGGGCAACCACACTACCTACATAGGGAGACATCAGCTTTTCCCCGTAGGCCTGAAGCTCCATGTCCAGGGTGGTGGTCAGGTTCTTACCCACCTCTACCACCTCATCCAGTCGGCCTTCCTGGTACGATTCTATGGTCTGGTTATGAACATCTTTCAGGAAGATATTCTTCCCTTTTTGTCCCCGCAGGTATTCCTCGTAAGCCTTCTCTACTCCAGACACACCAATATAATCCCCAAGCTGGTAATAGGGATCCTTGTCCAGGATCGCCTGACCGACCTCCCCCACATAGCCAAGGGCATGTGAAGCAATTGAGTCGGTATATTCCCTGAGTGTTCGGGTCGTTACATAAAAGCCGGGAAACTGGAACATTTTCTCCTGGAACAGGGCGGCATTTTCATAGCTGACCTGTTTCATAAAAACAGAGGGAACTCGTCTGGAGTATGATCGGGCCGAATTCAGCCTTTCATTGGCACCTTCACGTGAAATTTTCAGTATGGTGCACAGTTCTGTCGTATCAAAAGGTTCTATATTCCGGGGTGTTACCATGATATCATAGGCGGCCTTGTTGTAAACCATGATTTCTCCATAACGGTCATAGATTAATCCCCTGGCCGGGTAGATGACTCTTATACTCTGAGCATTGTTAAGGGCATACTGCTCGTAGGATTTGTCAATGACCTGGATCTGGAAAAGACGGATCATAAACAGCAATCCCACGAGGATGATTGCCACTGCAAAAACATACCTTCTGTCCGTATATTGATTCATCTATTTTCGGAATACAAAATACTGGCTGAGAACAATGGTTGAGGTGGAGAGGATTGAACTCAGAATTACCCGCAGCAAGGTACTGAAAAAA
>DAOWFP010000140.1 GCA_030637895.1 Bacteroidota bacterium
ACAATATATTTCATACCCGCCTCTTTTGCCAGCCTGACCCACTCTTCGGCATCGTACTTTACCGGGTTAAAGGTGGTGGCCAGTTGCTCATATTCCTTCACGGGAATTTTAGCACGGGCCATGATCCATTCACTGATCCCGGGAACCTCCTCTCCTTTCCACTCACCTGCAGGCTGGGCATATAATCCCCAGTGAATAAAGAGGCCAAAACGTGCTTCCTTCCACCACTCCATGCGAGTATCCTGTGCTGATATGGGAGATTCGGTCTCCTTCTCCTTATTGGGAGCACATGAAACAGCCAGCACAACTAGTATTGCGGCAATCAGGTATCTTTTCATAATGATGGTTTTTAAGTCCTTTTCAATTCTGTTGGGATGATTAACCATCCTGGAGGAGAAGCCCTGATACGCATGTACTGGCGGGCAGACACCAATATCAGCTACGGTGGATCCTTCCTCCAGGTGTTGGCTAATCTACATTATCGTGCAGGTAGGAGTTGTCGGGGCGCAGCTTGGGTCCCTCCTCACCCTCCTCATTTTTATCTGTAAGGCGGTATCGGCTTACCTCCTTTTCCTCTGAGTGTTTCTGCTGGTCGATGGGGATATTTTTTCGTACATAGGCAGGAACATTCTCCAGCTCTTCAATTTCATCATCGCCTGAACTACTCAGGTAACCCCTGTCTCTCAGCTTCTCATGGGTCTCGCGCAGACTCCGCACCCGGTCGGCCAATTTCTTCTCCCTGATCTCGGGATCAGTCTCCTCCGACTGGTCCATCAGGATATATTCCTCCGAATCCTCCCTGTCTTTCACTCCAAAGGAGAGTGATCCCTGGTGGGGAACTACATTGGAGCGCCCATCAATTAATTCGGAACCCTTGCCTGAATCCCGCAGTGGTACCTTGTGTGTCTGCTTCTTGCCCACATAGACTTCAGGGATGCTATTCATTCTGAATCCGGTGGCTATAATGGTTACGCTGATGTCTTCACCCAGCGATTCATCATTTCCAATTCCCCAGATCAGCGTTGTATCGCGCGATGTGGCACTTACCACATAGTCGGTGATTTCGCTTACTTCATCCATGGTGATCTCCGCCGATCCCGATGTAATATTCAGCAATACACTCCTGGCCCCTTCGATATCGTTGTTGTTCAGAAGCGGTGATGTAAGTGCCATTTCGATGGCCTTCCTGGCCCGCTCCTCGCCAGAGGCAGTGGCTGAACCCATAATGGCCACCCCGCTGTTACTCATCACAGTTTGAACATCGGCAAAATCCACGTTAATATAGCCATGAACGGTAATGATCTCAGCAATCCCTTTGGCAGCAATGGCCAGAACATCATCAGCCTTCTCAAATGATTTGCTCACTGTCAGGTTTCCATAAATTTCCCGCAATTTCTCATTGTTGATCACCAGCAGGGAATCCACATGGTCCTTTAACTGGTTGATGCCTTCAATGGCCTGGTTGATGCGCTCAGGACCTTCAAAGCGAAAGGGAATGGTGACTATGGCAACAGTCAGTATTCCCATCTCTTTCGCAACACTGGCAATCACTGGCGCGGCGCCAGTACCGGTACCTCCACCCATGCCGGCTGTGATGAAAATCATGTTGGTATTACTGGATAATACCTCCTTGATCCTATCGATGCTTTCCGTGGCAGCTTCTCTACCAATCTCAGACTTACTGCCTGCACCTCTTCCTTCGGTCAACACATCACCCAGCTGTAATTTTACAGCTACAGGACTATTGTGCAGCGCCTGGGCATCCGTATTGCACACCACAAAATTCACATCCTTGATCCCCTTCTTGTACATGTGGTTCACCGCGTTACTTCCTCCGCCTCCTACACCAATTACCTTGATTTGGGATGAGCGCTCGGGCGGCAGATCGAAATTCATTAAATCTTCCATGGCTTTAGATTTATTCCATTTTAACATCATTATCGTCAAAAATTATAGTCAGAGCGTCCCTCACTTTTTCCATGACCTTTCCTTTTTTCATCCCTATTCTGTTCTTCTTCTCCTCTACCAGCTCTTCCTGTGGTTCTGGCTCTTCTTCTTCCAGGGGCTGCTTAATGATCATCTCCTCCTCCTTCTCATAGTACTCCAGACCCTTGAGCAGAAGTCCCACCGAGGTTGAAAACATGGGTTGATTGATCTCATCGGCGGAGTCCACAGCAAGCATTTCGCCCGGGAACCCAAGTCGCACATCCATCCCTGTTTTAAACTTCACCAGCTGGTTCAGGTGTTTCAGCATGGATCCTCCACCGGTAAGAACAATTCCGGCACTCAGTTTATCCATATAACCGGAATTCTCGATTTCAAAGCTGACTGCATCGATGATCTCCTCCATGCGCGACTGGATAATAAAGGCCAGGCTCCTGAAGCTGATCTCTTTGGGTTCCCTTCCGGAAATCCCCGGAATAGTTACCACCTTATCCTCCTGGGCCAGATCGCCCAGTGCAGATCCAAACTGGACCTTCAATGATTCTGCCTGACGCTGCAAAATGGCACATCCCTCTTTGATATCACGGGTGATCACATTCCCTCCAAAAGGAATCACAGCGGTATGGCGGATCACATCATCGTAATAGACTGCCACATCAGTGGTGCCTCCTCCAATATCCACAAGGGCCACTCCTGCCTCCTTCTCATCGTCTGTCAGTACGGCAGCACTGGATGCAAGTGGTTCCAACACCAGTTGCTTCACATCAAGGCCAACCCTGTTAATACATTTTTCGATGTTCCTGGCCGAAGAAATCTGGCCAATCACTATATGGAAATTGGCTTCCAAACGCTTTCCAAACATCCCAACCGGGTTCTTCACTCCCGTCTCATTGTCGACGATATAGCTCTGAGGAAGCACATGAAGGATCTCCTCACCCACATCCACCGGAATCTTATGCATGTCGTCGATGAGGTTTTGCAAATCATTGCGGGAGATCTCATCATCGTAGGAGTCGCGGTTGATATACCCTCTGTTTTTTACAGACTTGATATGCTGTCCCGCGATACCAACAAATACTTCATTGAATTTAATTTCCGATTGCGCAATGGCATCGGAAGAGGTAGTCTGAATTGCATTGACGGTCTCCTCGATATTTAACACAACCCCGCGTTTAACTCCTTTTGAAGGCGTTTGGCTGATGCCCAGGACTTCCAGCTTGCCCTGTTCATTCAACCTGCCTACCAGGCTAACGATCTTGGTTGTACCAATGTCTACCGCAGCTACAATTTTTTCTTTTGTTGCCATAGTCTTAGCGTTTAGTACATATTACTTGATTGGTATATTTCAAATTAATGCTTCTATAACTGTTCCATCCATATACTGAGAAGCCTTGCTGATAAAGCAATTCCAGGTTTCTTAACTTAATCTCCCACTCCTCCATACTCCCCATCAGAATTTGATGTGCTCCTACCCTGGGAATCAGTTCATACTCCCCTCTTCGGTTCACATAAAGCTGAACGATCTGTTCACTCCAGAAAGGATGTCCTGTCACATAGGTGCAGAAGCGGTGAATCTCAGCAAGCTGTAGGCTCACACCTGAGCTCTCATCCGGTTTACTAATGTTTCCCGTTACCAGGAGAATATGCGGAACAAACTGTTCCGAAAGCGGGAGTACTTCACCTTCGGTATCGAGATAGAAACCCGCTTTACCCTCCGGCATGATCCGTACCAGCGGAATGCGCTGTTCCAACCTTATTTCCATCCTTCCACTTACATCGGTGCTCACTTCTGCTCCTCTGATATAGGCATTCTTCTCCAGGAGTTTTTCAAGTTCCCGTGTATTGATTTCCTCCATTGGGTAGCCTTGCAATTGCAGGCCTTCCGAGCGGAACATGGCTCTGATATCCGTATTGGTCACAAACCTGCTGTGAACCGTATCGGAAAGCACCACATCGATGCGATTACAGAGCACCTGGTCGGCTTCACCTGAGACAAATCCCAGGATCACTACAAACCATGCAGCAAGACCTATCCAGGTCAATATTTTTAAAATCCTGCGTATCATATTCTCATACACCACTCTTTAAGTGGTCCTACAAACTGGTTTATATCACCTGCTCCCATGGTCACCAATACCTCCGGATCCCTCTCCTTCACCACCCTCATTAGCTGCTCCCGTTTTATAAGCACCTTTTCATCCATCTTGATCCCTTCCAGAAGCATCTCTGAGCTAACCCCTGGAATCGGTTCTTCCCTGGCCGGATAGATCTCCATCAGGATCAATTCATCGAGCAAAGCCAGGCTCCTGGCAAATTCATCTGCGAAATCTCGGGTCCTGGAGTATAGATGGGGCTGAAAAATCCCTGTTATCTTTTTGCCCGGGAACAGTGCCCTGACCGAGGAGAGAAAGGCTTTGATCTCTGTGGGATGATGCGCATAATCGTCGATATAAACTTTTCGCTCATTGTGAACCTGCACATCAAACCTCCGCTGCACTCCCTTGTAGTCCAGCAGGGCATGGGCAATACTATCGGGTGTAATACCCATCTGGTGCGCCACTGCCACAGCTGCAAGTGCATTCTCCACATTCAATATCCCAGGTATCTGCAGCTTAATCTCCGGAAGCACCGAATGGGGTGTACGTACTGTAAAGCGGTAACCCAAACCATCCGGGATCAGGTTCTCCACATGGTAATCAGCCTCTTTCTCATCGACCGAGTACGTAAAACAGGTTACATGATCACTTACCTTTGGGCTAAGCCCGAATTTCAAAATCAATTTCCCCTTCTCCCGAATCTGGGATACATAGGACTCAAAGCCCCTTTGTATATTCTCCACCGAATGGTAAATATCAAGGTGATCCGCATCCATGGAGGAGAGCACTGCAATTTCAGGGAAAAGGGTCAGGAACGAGCGATCAAATTCATCTGCCTCAGCAATTATCACTTTTGAAGCAGGATCGAGATAGAGATTGCTGGAGATGTTCTTGCTGATACCACCCAGGAAGGCATTGCATCCCAGGGTCGAAGAGTGAAGGATATGGGCCAGCATGGTGGAAATGGAAGTCTTGCCATGGGTGCCGGCCACTCCCACACCCCTGCCTGTATTAAAGACCTCTCCCAGGGCTACCGATCGTTTGATCACACGAAATCCTCCCCTGCGAAAATAGTTCAGTTGTTGGTGGTCATCAGGAACTGCAGGTGTATAGATTACCAGGGTACGTTCAGCATTCCGGAACTCTTTGGGAATAAGCTGCGACCGATCCTCATAGTTGATATCAACTCCTTCACGCTGCAATTGATCGCATAATACAGTAGAAACCCGGTCATACCCGGCCACTGCCTTGTCCTGACTTACAAAATAGCGGGCCAGGGCACTCATTCCGATGCCACCCACACCAATAAAATAGACGCTATCCAGGTTTGTCCAGATCATTGTTCAGCTAATATAAGTTCTGCCTCGGCAGCTATCCTCTGCGCTGCGTCGACAATACCAAGTTGTTTAATATGCTTTGATAAAAGCTCTTGCTCCTCCCGGTCCTCCATCAGGGCGAGCATCCGGTCTACCAGCTGCTCCACGGCTTCAACATCGGGAATCATGAGGGCCGCACCCCTGCTTACCAGTGATTTAGCATTATGTGTCTGATGGTCCTCGGCCACATTGGGGGAAGGCACAAGGATCGCTGGTTTTCCCACAATACATAGTTCTGAAATGGTAAGGGCTCCGGCGCGGGAAACAATGAGATCTGCCACTCCGTAAGCCAGATCCATCCGTGAAATAAAAGGCATGACCCGGATGTTTTTAAGACCGCTGGCTTTCACCTTCTCTTCCACCTCCTTGTGATAAAACCTTCCACACTGCCACAGAACCACCAGATCCTCCCTGTCCAGTTTGGCCAGGCCCTCCATAAAACTGCGGTTCAGGGTACGGGCACCCAGACTTCCACCCACCACCAGGCAAACCTTCTTTTCCTTCTCAATATCAAATTCACTGTATCCCTTTTCAGGTTTGGAGTTAATACTTAACAGATACTGTCGAACAGGATTCCCCGTTAGCACAATGCGATCCGCCGGGAAATAACGCTCCATCTTTTCATAAGCCACACAAATTCTTCGTGCCGATCGGGCAAGCAGACGATTGGTCACCCCGGCATAAGAGTTCTGCTCCTGGATCATAATGGGGATCCTTTTACGGGCTGCAGCTTTAAGAATCGGACCGCTGGCATATCCGCCCACACCAATAGCAAGATCAGGAGAGAAGTTCCTTATTATTCTGTTGGAACGGATCATGCTAATATAAAGTTTATAGAAAAAGGTGATATTCTTCAATGTAAGCCTGCGCTGGAATCCTGCCACCGGCAAGCCCTCAATGGAATAGCCTGCCTCGGGTACTTTCTCCATCTCCAGTTTACCCAGAGCGCCCACAAAAAGAAACTCCATACCCTGATCCTTTTCTTTCAGAGCATCGGCGATTGCGATGGCCGGGAAAACGTGTCCACCGGTCCCACCCCCTCCGATCAGAATACGATATGAAGGCTTCTTATCCATTAAGCTCAAATTCGGTCCGTTTATTCACTTTCTCTTTTTGCGGTGCGGGAGCCGGATCGGCTTCTCTCCCGGCAGCCTGAGCAAGATCCCCTGCTGCTGAAACTACTTCAGCTTCATTAACTGCTTCCCCCTGCTCGCCGCTTACTTCTTTGGTTCCCCAGCTTACCGACAGGATCATCCCTGTGGCCATACTGGTAAAGAAAATGGATGAACCACCCATACTTACCAGGGGCAGGGTCTGACCAGTTACCGGAACCAGTCCCACTGCCACAGCC
The DNA here is from genome assembly GCA_030637895.1 of Bacteroidota bacterium. GTDB lineage: Bacteria > Bacteroidota > Bacteroidia > Bacteroidales. The sequence goes on from DAOWFP010000140.1 coordinate 6,768, forward strand.
ATATTCACAAAGGCCTGCAATACAAGTCCCATGGAAAGACCAAAGGCCAGGAAGGCCCCGTAGGTGCTTTTGCTCCGGCGGATGATCATCCCGGCCCTGAAAAATAGCCAGAGATAAAGAGCAAGCACCAATACTCCTCCAATAAGGGAGCCATACTCCTCGATGATAATGGCATAAATGAAATCGGAATAGGGATGGGGCAAAAGGTTCCGTTGTGTACTGTTTCCGGGACCCTTCCCGAACAGTCCTCCCTGCACTATGGCCACCTTGGCCTGGTCGGCCTGGTAATTGTCTCCTTCACCATCCACATAGTTCTCGACCCGGTTCTTCCAGGTAGCGATTCGGCCCTCGCGATCGACCAGCAGTGCTCCACCGATGAAAATTGATAAGGCAAAGATCCCTGTAAAAACCATTAATACCAGGTATCTGAGCGGGATTCGTCCCACGAACATCAGGCTGAATGCAGTAACAAATACTATCAATGCCGTGGAAAAATTGGCCGGCAGTATCAGCGCACAGGTTCCAATGATGGCCATGGAGATCTTGCCGAAAACCCCTTTAAAATCCTTGATATTATTCTGGTTCACCGAAAGGATCTTGGCCACGTACATCACCAACGCGATTTTAGTAAAATCGGAAGGCTGTATGGTAAGTCCGGTACCCGGAATCTGCAACCAGCGGGTGGCCTCATTGATATTGGTCCCTGCAATAAGAGTAAGGATCAGTAAGGGGATGGCCAGGTATAGGGCAAAGACCGATACCCTGCTGAAGATACGGTAAGGAATCAGGTGCACAAAGAAGATGATCACTACCCCCAGCAGGATAAACTTAAGCTGGCGAAATAGGTAAAAGAAGGTATTCCCTGACCGGTGCTGGTAGGCCAGCGATCCGGTTGAGCTGTATACCGACAAGAGGGAAATAACCAGTAGGATCAATACCACGATCCAGATAATTTTGTCGCCTTTTATGTACCTTCTAATCTTCATTTTACGCACTTATCAGAGACTCCTCACAGCATTTTTAAACTGTCGCCCCCGGTCCTCAAAACTCTCAAACAGGTCAAAACTGGCACAGGCAGGCGAGAGCAATACGGTCTCCCCATCCCTGGCCAGGTAGTAGGCAGCCTTCACTGCATCCTCCATATTCCTGGACTCAACAATTGATTCAACTTTTCCACTGAATGCCTTGATAACACGATCGTTCTCCTTACCTAAACAGACAATGGCTTTTACCTTATTTTCTACCAGGTTATTTAGTTCGCTGTAATCGTTTCCCTTATCAACTCCTCCAACGATCCATACCGTATTGCCTTTTACACACTCCAGTGCATACCAGGTGGCGTTTACATTGGTGGCCTTGGAATCATTGATGAAGTTGATCCCATGTACTTTCATGACGGTTTCCAGCCTGTGTTCCACTCCCTGGAAATCCATCAGTGCTTCACGGATCACATCATTTCGAATCTTCAGAACGTTCCCTGCAATACCGGCAGCCATGCTATTGTAAGTGTTATGCCTTCCCCTCAGTGCGAGTTCCTGTACAGACATGCTGAAGTCCACATCATCAAATTCGATGTGAAGCTCCTCGTCATGCTCCACCCAGGCCACATCATGCTCCTTTTTCTGATAGGCAAAAGGAAGCTGTTCGGCCCTGGTTACAATTTTTTCCAGCTCCTTGATGGTGATTTCATCGTCGGAACAGAAGACAAAGTATTCCTCCTCGGTCAGGTTCTGAGTTACCCTGAACTTGGAATCCACATAGTTCTGGAAATTGTAATCGTAGCGGTCGAGATGATCGGGAGTGATATTTAGCATAATGGCAATATCCGCTTTGAACTGGTACATCCCGTCCAGCTGAAAACTGCTAAGCTCGAGCACATAGTAATCATAGGCTTCTGTGGCCACCTGGAGAGCAAAGCTGCGACCCACATTTCCCGCCATACCCACATTCAGTCCGGCCTTACGCATCATGTGATGGATCAGCGAGGTGGTGGTGGTCTTCCCGTTACTTCCGGTAATGCAAATCTTCTTGGCATTGGTATAGCGCCCTGCAAACTCAATTTCGGAGACGATCCGGATCTCTTTTTTACGAAGCAGCTTAATAATGGGAGCGCTCTCGGGTATTCCCGGGCTCTTAATCACCTCTGTAGCATTGATGATCAGGCGCTCGGTGTGCCCCCCAGATTCATAGATCACCTGGTACTCGTCAAGTAAGTCCCGGTAAAAAGGTTTGATCTTTCCGGCATCCGAAACAAAAACATCAAACCCTTTGGAGCGGGCCAATATGGCTGCTCCCGTCCCACTTTCACCTGCACCGAGGATTACTATACGTTCTCTGTTTTCCATAGGGTATATTTTAATATATTATCTCATCTTAAGGGTTACTATCGATATCACTGCCAGCATTATCCCCACAATCCAGAACCTGGTCACGATCTTCGGTTCGGGGAATCCTTTTTTCTGGTAGTGGTGATGGATGGGAGCCATCAGAAACAATCTTCTGCCTTCACCATATTTAAGCCTGGTCCTTTTGAACCAGGCCACTTGCAAAATCACCGAAAGGCTCTCTACCAGATATACTCCGCACAGGATGGGGATCAACAGCTCCTTTCGGATTACCACCGCAAATACCGCAATAATCCCTCCCAGGGCCAGGCTTCCCGTATCGCCCATAAATACCTGGGCCGGATAGGAGTTATACCAGAGAAATCCAATGGTGGCACCTATAAATGCACCTGCAAAAATCACGAGTTCCCCTGCATTGGGGATATGCATAATATTCAGGTAATTGGAGTAGATGGCGTTACCCGACAACCAGGCCAGCACGCCAAGAGTAACCCCGATAATGGCCGCTGAGCCCGTGGTTAGTCCGTCGAGTCCATCAGTTATATTGGCCCCGTTGGAGACTGCTGTCACAATAAAGATTACTGCCAGCACAAAGATGATCCATACAAAGCGGTCGGCATACTTCCCACTGAACCAGATCAGCCAGGAATAATCGAATTCGTTATTCTTTACAAAGGGGATGGTGGTAAGTAGTTCCTTGTGTTCCTGAATAATATAGAGGTTCCCAGCCTGATCAACCTGCATCTCCTCCGTCTTGTACTCGTTAAAATTCTCCTGGGTCACCTGGATCCGCTCACGAATCATCACATCATCGCTGAAGTAGAGGGTCAATCCGACAATCAGTCCCAGCCCTACCTGTCCAATCACCTTGAACTTACCACGCAGTCCTTGCTTATTCTTTTTAAATACCTTGATGTAATCGTCCAGGAATCCGATCAGACCCATCCAGACAGTTGCCACCAGCATCAGGATAATATAGATGTTGGTGAGGTCTGCAAAGAGCAGCACCGGTATGATGATCGAAGCCAGGATAATGATTCCTCCCATGGTAGGCGTTCCCTGCTTCTCATTCTGGCCATGAAGTCCAAGGTCACGAACCGACTCCCCGATCTGCTTCCTGTGAAGCATATTGATAATCCGCTTCCCAACTATCATGGAGATCACAAGGGATGTCATGATCGATAAGGAGGCTCGGAAGGAGAGGTATTGAAACATCCCTGCTCCCGGGAAATCGAACTGCTCAAGGTATTCAAACAAGTGATATATCATGGCCTATCCCTTTAAGTTTTGCTTTAGAATCTCCATATCATCAAATGCCTTTAGCTCACCGGCAATCTCCTGTGTATGCTCATGACCTTTGCCGGCCACCAGAATAATATCTTTTTCCCCTGCGATGATGCATGCAGTGCGGATAGCTTCCTCGCGATTCACAATGCGCATGGTATGTTCCCGCTCCAGCAAGGGCACTCCCTCCATCATCTCATTAAGGATCAGTTCCGGATCCTCATTTCTTGGATTATCGGAGGTAAGGATTACCTTGTGACTGGCTTCAGCTACGATCCTGGCCATTATGGGGCGCTTGCCCTTGTCCCTGTTGCCTCCGGCACCTACCACGGTGATGATCTCACCCCCGGCCACATTGACCTCACGGATGGTGTCCAGTACATTTTGCAGAGCATCCGGGGTATGTGCGTAATCTACGATTGCGGTGGTCCCTTTAGCTGATTGAAAGGTCTCAAACCTGCCTGCAACTGGGTTCAGTTCACTTAAGGCTGCCATCACATCATCGGGGTGATGCCCCAGAAGGACGGAAGCTCCATATGCGCACAGAAGATTTGAAGCATTAAATCTGCCCGGCAGCTTGACCCACACCTCATTGCCATTGATCTCCATGGCCGATCCCTCCAGGAGCATCTCGGTGATCTTTCCCCTGAAATCGCACATGGTGCGCAGGCTGTAGATATGCGGTTCAGCCTGGCAGTTCTGTAACATCACCAGGCCATTCTTATCATCCCCATTCACCAGGGCAAAAGCGTCGCCCGGCAAGTCGTCAAAGAAGCGTTTCTTAACATTCAGATACTCCCTGAAATCCTTGTGATAGTCCAGGTGGTCACGACTTAGGTTGGTAAAGATTCCACCATTGAAATCCAGGTTCCGGATACGTTCCTGGTCGACGGCATGGGAGCTTACCTCCATAAAACAGTATTCACATGCGGCATCGACCATCTCCCGCAATGTCTTATTGATCAGCAGTGGATCCGGTGTTGTGTGTGTGGTCGGACGAGCTTCTTCCCCTATCATTATCTGAATGGTGGAGATCAATCCGGCCCTGAATCCCATCCTTTGATGAATCTGGTGCAAGAGCGTGGCAATGGTAGTCTTTCCATTGGTTCCGGTAACACCCACAAGACTCAATTCTTTAGAGGGGTGGCCGTACCAGGCAGATGCCATTTGTGCCAGTGCCTTCCGGCTGTCTGGAACACAGATAAGGGGAATTCCGGGATGGGCTGTTTCACCTGCCTCTTCACAGACCACTGCTGCAGCGCCAGAAGTAATGGCACGATCCATATAATTGTGCCCATCGGCCTGCACACCCCTTATGGCTACAAACAGATCACCCTTCCGGACCTCCCGGGAATCGAAAGTGATATTCCCAATAGGGAGATCCAGATCACCGCGTACTGCGCTAAACTCCAAATCCTGTATGATCTCTTTCAGTCTCAATTATCCCTCTTTTAAACTCATATTCAGCCTTACAACGGTTCCTTTCCGAATGATGCCCCCCGGTAGCTGCGATTGTCCCCGTACGGTTCCCCATCCATTGGATTCCACTTTTAGCCCTTTACTCTCCAGCAGGAATACTGCATCTTTCAATCCCATATCCACAACATTGGGTACCAGTTGTGAGGAGATGAGCCTTGAAGAGGATATCACTCCCTCCGGGGTACTTCGGGTGGAAACCCAGGGACTGTCATCTCCCTTCTGCTGCAGGGTAAGATTGAGGTGGGCAAAAGAAGCTGCCAGCGCATCACTGCTGCCACTCTTGGAATAGGGGGCCTGAAGGTTTTGTTCTGTGAGCAGTGTCTGGTCCTGATGCATTTCGTATTCCCTCACGTAGATCCTGTCTGTGATATCCCTGAATATGGGCCCTGCCACAACATTCCCATAATAAATCTGTTTGGACGGAGCATTGACCACCACAATGCAGGAGTACTTGGGTTGATCTGCCGGAAAATAACCCACAAATGAGGCCTGGTAAAGTTTGGAATAGCCTTCTTTGCTGAGCGATACCTGTGCGGTACCGGTCTTCCCTGCAATTTTGTAATGGCTATTGGCCAGGTTGCTGGCGGTCCCGCTGTCCACCACTCCTTCCAGCATTTCTTTAATATGATTCAGAGTCTCCCTGGAGCAAATGTGATTATTCAATACCTCGCTTTCTCCTTTTTTGATCACCTTCCCATGGGAGCGGATTTCCTCGATAAATACCGGTTTCATCATCTTCCCGCCATTGGCCACTGCATTGTAAAGGGCCAGAATCTGCATGGGGGTCAGGAGTATTTCGTAACCCATGGACATCCATGGAAGGGAGATACCCGACCAGGAATCACTATCCGGATATTTGATATCAGGCTGACCCTCCCCCTTAATCTCTATGCCAAGCTTCTGGTTGAGACCCATTTCATAGAGGCGGTTTACAA
>DAOWFP010000157.1 GCA_030637895.1 Bacteroidota bacterium
GCCTTTCGGATCAACCTTTAAAAGATCAACCAAGAGGAGACCTGAGGTTAAATACACCAGGAAACTCTGTTTCGTGATATATGCCTGGCTCTGGATGAACCTCCGGATTAGGGGAATCCCTGCTCCAGCCGGCTCGCTAACCAAATCCCCATGGGGTTGGCTCACTACACCGGACGATCCCTCGAGCGGCCTGTTATCTCTTACTCGGTACAATCAAAAATAGGTCATCGGGCCAAAGAAGTCAAGAAACAGGAGCTTTTCTCTATTCACATTTCATTCACATAGGATATTAACAAATTGTTAATATCTGCAGCTATTTGGAGTTTTTAGAATCTGGATTACTTATTCTGATCCTCATTTCCGGGCTTCCTGCCTGGCTGCTGAGTCCCCTTGGAGATGGAATCCCTCATTGTGGTATCAGCTTCGATATTCTTAAACTTATAGTAGTCCATGATACCCAGGTTACCACTTCTGAATGCCTCAGCCATAGCCAGCGGAATCTGCACTTCCGCCTCAATTACCTTGGCCCTGGCCTCCTGAGACTTGGCTTTCATCTCCTGCTCGGTGGCCACAGCCATGGCCCTCCGCTCCTCAGCCTTGGCCTGGGCAATGTTTTTATCAGCATTGGCCTGGTCCATCTGAAGCACAGCACCAATATTTTTCCCGATATCGATATCAGCCACATCAATGGAGAGAATCTCAAAAGCAGTTCCGGCATCCAGTCCCTTTTCCAGTACCATCTTTGAAATATTATCGGGATTTTCAAGCACCTCTTTGTGGGATTTGGAAGAACCAATGGATGAAACGATACCTTCGCCAACCCTGGCCAGCACTGTCTCTTCTCCAGCACCACCAACAAGCTGTTTGATACTGGCCCTAACTGTTACACGAGCCTTGGCAATCAACTGGATTCCGTCTTTGGCTACTGCTGTTACCGGCGGAGTATTGATCACCTTTGGGTTTACCGACATCTGAACCGCCTCCAGCACATCCCTTCCTGCAAGGTCAATAGCTGTAGCCATTTTAAAAGAGAGGTCAATATTTGCCTTGCTGGCAGAAACCAGTGCATGGATCACCTGTTCCACATGTCCACCTGCCAGGTAGTGGGCCTCAAGTTCATCCCGTTGGATAGTTGCGAGTCCCGCTTTATATGCTTCGATCATCGACCTAACTATAACTGTGGGGGGAACCTTCCTCCAACGCATCAGGATCAATTGTAACAGGGAGATTCGTACCCCCGAGAGAAGTGCGGTAAACCACAATCCAATGGGAATAAAATATAAAATGATCCACAAGCCAATAATACTGGCAACCACAATAATAATCCAAGAGTAATCGAATTCCATATCTATTATTTTTTTAAGTTTTTCACACTGATTCTGGTTCCTTCAACAACGACCACTTCTATGGCAGAATGCTCATCAATATACCCTTCCAGAGATTTGGCTTCACGCACAATCCCATTTACCTCAACCTTTCCCATGGGTGCCAGCCGGGTCATTGCTGTCCCACTGTCCCCCGCTTTGATCTGATCCTCGGTAATATCATGATCCACCGTACCTTTTACATTTGTTTTAAGCATCAATCGGTTCCAGGTCCTGGCTCTGAGTGACATGGCAATAACAAAAACGCTCACCATCAGGGTCCCTATCAACACCCATACTCCGGTGGTGGCTCCAAAATCATTAAACGCTTTATATACTCCTAAAACAGTCAGCACCAGTCCGCCTATTCCAGCAATGGTTACGCCGGGTACAAGAAGGAACTCGATTACAAAAAGCAGGATTCCCAGAATGATTAAAATAATGATTACAGTCATAATAGGATCAATTATCCACGGTGGCTTTCAACCCTCGTGAAATAAGCTGGTAACGGAGCTCCTTCATTGCAGTAACAGAGCCCGATCTGACTTCGCATTTGCCCTTATAGTGGGTAATGGTGGCACACTGCTCAGCCTGTGTCGTAGAATGGTCACAAATCTCAATAAGTATTTCCATCACATAATCAAAGGTATTGGTATCATCGTTATGGAGCACCAATGTAGCCTGGTTCTGATGATCAACACCTTCAGAACTTAGCTTTTGAGGTCTGCTTGTAAAATTACTGTCCATGGTATAGTATTATCACACACTTCAAATATAAAAAAATTCCTGCTTAAAAAAGACTCACTCCAACTGTTTTGCCTTCTGTGTCGATACCTGGGTCCCATTATACCATGCAACAATAAAGGCATCTTCATTCCCCTGTGAATGAATTCGCGGCAATGCCGATGAAGCATCCTCATATCTGGAAAATTTTCCGGCATAGTACTTTATCAATTCACGATCCTTCAAATATTCGCCTGTAATGGGGCTAATCCCTCCATAAGTATCCGGTTCAAGCGCATCAGCAAACACTCCAAGCTGAATCCGGTAAAATGTTCCGGGTGGCAAAGCCACATCCATGGGAATGGGATTAACTGCACTGTATGGGGGTTGACTCAGGATATCAAAGCGCATGATCCGTGCTGAGGCCGTAGTTGTATTTGCAGCAGGTGGCTGGGTGCCAGACTCTGCCTTAGTTCCCGATTCGGGCTCTGTATACCTGTAAACAGTCAGATCGCCCAGTTCCCTGTCTACCTCAATTGTTTCAGGTGGATTCACTGCTGGACTGTCCGATTGCATGGAACGTTCGTGTTCCATCTGCGCATAAAGTTGATCTGCCATCTGCTCCTCATCGCGGGCCCTCTTTTCCCACACCATGATCTGTTTTTGCCAGACCCACCTGTCATTGGGATCATCTGATTCCCTCACTTTAATCCTGGCAGATGAGGCCAAATCCTTCAGTGAGTCTGAAACAACCTGATGATTTAAAGCCATGGCAAGGGTTTCCTGGTATGCCGGAACTGAGGCATCTTCCGGGACAGCTGACACCATAGCAGGCGATTCATTATGCTCTGTGCTGGTTTCTGTATAGGCCATCTGTACCGGGGGACTGCTTGCCTCAAGTCCGGCCCTCATTTCTTCGGCCATTCCTCCCAGTTGTGCAATCTCACGAAGTTGCTTTTCATTGTTAAGTACTGTCTCTTTCTTTGGTTCTACCAGGTGAACCCTGTAAACAGTCACTGTTGAGTCTGTTCCCTGCCTGGTAGAGAAAAAGAGCACCATACCCAGGTCCGCTCCTGGCAGCAAAAGGTATTCATCGGCCACAGAATTTACAGGGAAGCCCAGATTGACGGGTTCTGTCCACTGATCACGTTCCATGTCATAGTGCGACCTGTAGAGATAATAACCCCCACCACCATATCATCCACCCGAAGCAAAAAAGCGATCATTCTCGATGGGATCATAGTAGGGTAGAATTTCGTTCCCCGCAGTGTTCAGGGATGAAAGCTCCTGA